>NZ_DASYZI010000266.1:0-16091 GCF_035946395.1 Actinocrinis sp. | reverse complement strand
CTGATCGTCGTATCCACCGCGCCGACTGCTTGTCGAACTTGCGGAGCGTCACTTCTTCACTGCGGCGGTGTTACGGCTCTTCGAACTCGACCGTGGCCTTGTATGCGGTTGTGGGCTCGTCCGCCGCTGTGCATCGGCCGACCTGCGCCGCCAACCACGGCCAAGTTCGAAGAGAGCGTCTTACTGCGTCATCGTTCTTACTCTTACTGCGTCACCGTGCCCGGGAATTCACGACCACGGGGACGGCGCGGGCGGCGCGACGACCGGTGGGCGGTCGTTGCACGTGATCGTGTTCGGCAGCTCCCACGAGGCCAGCCACGGTCCGGTGGTGCCCCCGCCGGTGTTCCCGCCGAGGTCGGTCAGCGAGAACTCCGAGCCCGCGGACGTGAAGTGGAACGAACCGCAGTTGTTGACGCCGACCGCGCCGACGTTGCGGGCCACCACGTTCTGGAACGTCGCCGAACCCGCCGCGCGGGCGCTGACCACCGAGGTCCCGGTGCCGTCCACCTCGATGTTCGAGAAGTGCACGTTCGAGATCGAGTACAAGTCCTTCACGGGGAAGTCGGAGACCAGCATGATCGCGTTGTAGGTGTTGTCCAGGAAGTTGTCCCCGGACACCTCGATGTCGTTGCTGATCGTGCTCTGCAACGCGTAGATCCAGATCGCGCCGAGGCCGATGTTCCAGTTCAGTTCGTAGGTGCCCGCGCGCACCGTGGTGTTGTTCGTGAACCACAGGTGCCCGGCGAACGGGACGGCGTTGAACCGGCTGCCGGCCTGTAGGCCGCTGCCCTCGCGGATCGGGTCGGCGACCAGGTTGTTCGACACCGTGTTGTCCGTGCCGCCGTAGATCGCGATGCCGTTGGCGAGCACCGGGGTCTGCACGGTGTTGTGGTCGAAGGTGTCGTTGGCGTCGGCGATCTTCTCCGACCACATGGCCAGGCCGTCGTCACCGGTGTTGCGGATGGAGTTGTTCTGCACCAGCGAGTCGGTCACGCCGGTGTGGAAGTTGATGCCGTCGGCGATCTGGTCGGCGATCACGTTGTCGGTGATCTTCAGATTGTCCATCGGGCCGTCGAGCCAGATGCCCACCTTGGTGTGGTGGATGTAGAGGCCGTCGATGGTCGAGTCGCTCAGCGCGCCGCCGATGCCGTTCACCTGGTCGGTGTCGATGCGCTCGCGCACGTCGCCGACGATCGCGAAGCCGGACAGGTGCACGTTGTGGCTGCCGCCGACCGACGCGTCCTTGCCGTAGAAGCCGACCCCGGTGTGGATCGAACCGTCGGGCGCCGGGGTGCTCAGCGTGACCTGGTGCCCCTTGAAGATCGTGTACCAGCTGCCGGCGCCTTCGATCGTCACGTTGTCGACGATGATGTGCCGGTTCACCTGGTAGGTGCCCGGCGGTACGTAGACCTTCAGGTCGTGCTGCTGGGCGAAGGCGATGGCTTGGTCCATGGCGTCGGCGGAGTCCCGCTGCCCGGTCGGGTCCGCGCCGAAGAACAGCACGTTCGCGGCGAACAGGTCGAACTTCGGCGGGGCGACCAGCTGTGAGTCGAGCACGTCGATCGTGGTGGTCGCGGCGCCGGCCGGGACGGTCAGCCGGAGCTTGGCGCCGGCCGGGTAGGTGTGGCCGAGCAGCAGCCGCTGCTCGTCATAGAAGTGGTTCGGCCGGAACGGCGTCGGGAAGACCGGGGCCGGCGTCGTCTGGTCGGGTACGCAGCTGCACTCCGTCGTCCACCAGTCGGGGTGCAGCGGCCCAGCATTCGGGTCGTTGCTGAATGGGTACTCGTTGTACAGCCACGCGTACTGGGAGGTGAGCGTCATCGCCCGATGGTCACGGCCGTTCACGCTCACGTCGAGAGGCGAGGTGATCCCGCCGCCGCTCGGTGCGTCCGGAATGCTGTACCGCACGGTGATCGCGTTCGTGGCGCTCGGCAGCGTGAACTCGACGTACTGTCCGGGTGTCAGCTGCACCGCCTCGCGGCCGGTCGCCTCGGCGGGCAGCGTGTACGCCTGCGTGCTCGGGCCGATGATCGTGCCGTTCGTCGCCGCGTTGAAGGCGTTCTGCTCGGCGATGCCGAGGTCGGCGCCCCGGCCCGCGACCAGCGCCGGGTCGATCGCCGCCTTCGTCACGACGGCGCCGGATCCGCCGCCGCCGTCGGCGAATGCCGGGCCGCCGAGCATCATGCCGAGTCCGGCGGTTGCCGCGGTCGCGGCGGCGAGAGCGACTCTTCGCCGCGGCGGGCTTGGCCTGCGCATTATTGCTGGTCCTGTGTCGCTGCGTGACATCGAATGCTCGTTTCTCTCTGGAGGATGAACACCTGATGACGCTCGTGGTGGAGCAAACGCTTCTCCAAGGTCGAGGTGACACTAGGGCCAGACCTGCCCGTTCACAAGGGGATCTGCAAGATAATTTCGCTTCTCTGCCATCAAGTTGCGGCCATGCTTTGGATTCTTGCGAAAGCGGTCACGAATCGTTGCGCATTCGTCACCCTGATCGCATCGGTGGCCGCCGCGCACCCTTGACAGCCGATTCCCGGGCGGCGATATTGCTTCTAAGTTAGGCAAGTTTACTAACCAGATCTTGCCCACCGTCCGCTTCTTCTGTCCAAGGAGCCACCGTGGCACCAATACCCCGAGTTCTGACGCTCGGCGTCTCGCTCAGTACCCTGACCGTCGGCTTGGCGGTCACCGTTCCAGCCCCCGCACTCGCCGCTACGGCGGCGTACCCCTTCCCGACCCACGTCACTTACCAGGTGGGAGTGATGCCCTCCGCCTCGCAGTCCACTCGCGACACCGCCGTGGAGACGCATTACAACTCCTGGAAGTCGACGTACCTCGTGCACGGCTGCGCGTCGAACGAGTACTACGTGTCGACCAAGGGCGATGGGGACGCGACCAACAACGGCCCGGTCTCCGAGGGCCAGGGCTACGGCATGAACATCGTGCCCCTGATGGCCGGGTACGACTCGAACGCCCAGACCGAGTTCAACGGCCTGTGGCAGTTGGTCAAGGACCACGAGGACCAGTACGGCCTGATGCAGTGGCAGCTCGACGGCCTCACCTGCAAGTACTACAGTTCCGGCACCCCGGACGCGGCGACCGACGGCGACCTGGACATCGGCTACGGCCTGCTCCTGGCCGACAAGCAGTGGGGCGGCTACACCAGCGACGCGCTCACCTGGCTGGGCCGGATCTATGCGCACGACGTCTCGCCGGACGGCCACCTGAAGGCCGAGGACGACGGCCCGAACACCGACACGCGGCCGAGCGACCACATGCTCGACCACCTGCGCGCGTTCGCCGCCTACGACACCGCGCACGACTGGAACAAGGTGGTCACCCGCACCCAGGCGCTCGACGGCGAGCTCACCGCCTCGTACTCCCCGACCTACGGCCTGCTGTCGGACTTCGTGGTCGGCGCCGACACGACCAGCCCGAAGCCCGCCTCCAGTTGCTACCAGGAGTGCCAGCCGGACAACATCGTCGGCTACAACTCCATCCGCGTGCCCTGGCACATGGGCACGGACGCCCTGCTGTACGGCTCGTCGACCGCTGCGTTCGCGTACGGCGACGCCAAGGAATGGTCGGCCTGCGCAAAGAAGGTGTCCGGCAGCAACCCGCAGAAGGTCTATCCGCACCTGAACCTGAACTGCACCGCGTACAGCACGACCGACCAGGCCGAGGAGGCCGGGGACTCGATCGGTCCGGCGGCGATGGCCTCGGGCGACCAGAGCTGGACCGACACGATCTGGAACTACCTGGCCACCAACCCGTTCGGTGACGGCTACTACGGCGAGACCATCAAGATGCTGGTCTACATCGTGATGGCCGGGGACTACTGGAACCCGGTCGCGGCGTCGACTCCGCCCCCGCCGCCCACGTGCACCGGGGCGCAACTGCTCGGCAACCCCGGCTTCGAGGGCGGCAGCACGATCGCCCCGTGGACCGAGTCCTCGACCCTCGGCTACCAGCCGATCACCTCGGCCACGACCGCCGAACCGGCGCACTCCGGCAGTTGGGTGGCGTGGTTCAACGGCAACAGCACCAAGGACACCGACACGGTCGCCCAGCCGGTGGCCATCCCGTCCGGCTGCACCGCCGCCGCGCTGTCCTACTGGTTGCACGTCGACACCACCGAGAACACCACCACGGCCAAGCCCGACACGTTCACCGTCCAGGTCCTGAGCAGCAGCGGCGCGGTGCTCGCGACGGTGGCGAGCTACTCGAACCTCAACGCCGCGAGCGGCTACCAGCAGCACACGGCCGACCTGTCCGCGTACGCGGGGCAGAACGTGACCCTGAAGTTCACCGGCAGCGAGACCGACACGAACGGCGGCACGACCGACTTCGTCCTCGACGACACGGCGTTGCAGACGAGCTGACTGAAGGCTCAGCAGGCAGCTCGACCGTGGCGATCCGGACCCACCCGGATCGCCACGGTTCTCGCTTGAACGCTGTTCGCGTGGTGTCTGCGCCAGAAGTTCGCCGCAGATATCGGCTCCACGCGGTTGATCAAACACAGTCCGCCTGGCTGCGTTGCCGCAGCGCACTCATGCCGCAGCGCCTTCAAACAACAGCGCCTTCAAACAGCGGTGCCCTCAAACAACCGAGTTTGAGGGCACCGCGGCGTTTTGCCATCCGAGCGCGGATGACCGACTTCTCATGCATCGAACATCCGGCGCGGGACCGCTGGGCGGTCAGACCGTCAGAACAACTGCGAGCGCAGCTGGAAGACGCGGTTGGCCGCGTCGTTGAAGCGCGTCGGGTCGAGCGTGCCGTTGCCCAACGCCGTGGCCAGCGCCGACGTAGCGGCCTGACCCTGTGTGACGTCCCGTGCCGAGCAGAGGATCAGGTCCATGCCCGCCTGCGCGGCGCTCACCGAGCGCTGGCCGGTGGTGCCGAAGTTGGTCAGCGCGCCGGCCTCGATGGCGTCGGTGACGGTCACGCCGGTGAAGCCGAGACGGCCGCGCAGCTCCTGGCCGACGATCGCGGGCGAGAGGCCGGCCGGCAGGCTCGGGTCCAGCGCCGGATAGACCGCCCACGACACCATGACCAGCTTGACGCCCGCCGAGATCGCCGGCGGGTACGGCACCTCGTCGATGGTGTGCAGCTGGGTCAGCGACACGTTCAGCGTCACCGGCCCGCTGTCCGTGTTCTGCGACGCGGTCGCCGAGCCGAGGCCGGGGAAGTGCTTGGCGGTGGCCGCGACCCCGGTCGCCTGCTGCGCGGTGATGAAGGCCTGGCCGCATTCGGCGGCCACGGCGGGGTTGTTGCTGTACGAGCGCTGGTACTGGTCGATGAAGTTGCCCGACTGGTAGAAGACGTCGAGCACCGGCGCCAGGTTCACGTTCATGCCGACCCCGGCGAGGTTCTGCCCCGCACCGGTGCCGGCCGTGGTGGCCGCCGAGACCGGGTTCGAGGACGCCCCGACCTGCTTCTCGGAGAGTGTCGGCGCGCCCGGCAGCCGGCGCACCAGCCCGCCCTCCTGGTCGGTCATCAGCAGCGGCGGCGTCTTGACCGGGCTCTGCGCCGCGGCAGCACGCAGCTTCTTGATGATCCCGGCGATCTGGCTCTCGCTGGAGATGTTCTCGCCGAAGAAGATGACTCCGGCGGCTTGGCCCGAGCTCAGCGCGGTGTACAGGCTGGACGGGGGCGTCGTTCCGGGGTACGAGTAGATGACTCGCTGCCCGGCCAGCTGCTGGTTGGTCAGCGTGTTGGGCAGCCAGGCGGCCGGGTGCGGGGCACCGACCTTCGGGCGCCAGCCGGGTGGGCGTACGACAGCGGCGGCGAGCCCTATGCCCGCGGCGCCGGTGAAGAATGTGCGTCGGCGTAGCCCGGGGGTGTCGGGCGTTCCGGGGATCGGCTCTGATTCTGACTCCGACATTCGGGTCAAACCTGCCTTTCCGTTGTGGGCGATGCGACTCAGTGTACTAATCCATACACATATGTCACGTATGTCTGCCTGTGCAGGGTTCGCCTCACAGTGGTGACGGCCGGGACGGCCGATCGGTTGAGCCGATATCAGGGCACGAGCGCTCGCACGCTCGTCCACAATTCCTGAAACCTGGCCGGATTGTCTAGACCTCTTGCGACATTGGTCTAGTCCTGCTAACGCCCGCTCCGGCTTCGCGGTGCTCGTCGCTAACGTGTTCGATCCACAGTGTGGGTAAAGCCTGTGGATAACTCTCCCAACTGCGAGTACATGTCGGAGCGGAGAGCTGCGCCGTGGAAACATCAGTTCGACTACAAATGCTGTCGCTGTTCGATCCCTGGCCCGTGCCACTCTTGGAGCCGTGAGCGCGCTCGTCTTCACCGTCCCGGCGCTGCTGTCTGCGGCCGCGTGGCTTTACCTGGTCGTCGCCCACGGCCGCTTCTGGCTCGCGGACCAGCGGCTTCCCGTCGCGTCACCTGCGGTCGCACCGCCCGGCGGCTGGCCGGACGTCGTGGCGATCGTCCCCGCACGCGACGAGTCCGCCGTCCTGCCGCTGACGCTGCCGACGCTGCTCGGCCAGGACTATCCCGGCGAGTTGCGGATCATCCTGGTCGACGACGCGAGCAGCGACGGCACGGCACAGGTCGCCGGGCAACTCGCCGCCGACAATCCGACCCGTACGTTGGAGATCGTGCACGGCGACGGCCCGCCACCGGGCTGGGCAGGCAAGGTCGCCGCGATGAGCCGAGGCTTCGAAGCCCTGGCACGGTCCGACTCCACACCAACCGAATACGTGCTGTTTACCGACGCGGACATCGCGCACCCTGTCGACGGACTGCGGCGCCTCGTCGCCTTCGGTGAAGCACGCGGGCTTGACCTCGTGTCGCTGATGGTCCGGCTGCGCGCCGAAACCGCGGCGGAGCGCGCCATCGTGCCTGCGTTCGTATACAGCTTCGCTCAGCTTTATCCATTCCCGCTGGTCAACCGCCAGCGCAGCCGGGTCGCCGCCGCTGCTGGCGGCTGCATGCTGGTCCGTCGCCGTGCGCTGATCGAGGCTGGCGGACTCGTCCGCATCGCCGATGCGCGTATCGACGACGTCGCCCTCGGCCGCCTGCTGAAGCACCATGCCGGCGATGGCCGAAGCAGTGGCCGAAGCGATGGCCGAATCTGGCTCGGCCTGACCACCGCCGTGCACAGCGTCAGGGCTTATCCACGGCTCGCCGACCTCTGGGACATGGTCGCCCGCAGCGCGTACACGCAACTGCGTCACTCCCGGCTGCTTCTCGCCGGAACGCTGCTCGGACTCCTGCTGATGTACGCGGTACCGCCGGTTTTCGGCCTGGCCTTCCTGGCGGCGGCGATGCTCGGCACGGGCACCACCGCATGGCAGGCGGTGACCGCCACCGCAGGGCTTGCCGCGTGGGCGCTGATGAGCATCAGCTACCTGCCGACGCTGCGGCTCTACCGACTCGGCAACTGGCGCGCGCCGCTGCTCCCGCTGGTCATGCTGCTGTACGGTGCGATGACCTTCGACTCGGCGCTTCGGCACCACCGCGGCAGCGGCGGCAGATGGAAGGGCCGAGTCGAAGGGCCGTAGGGGGTGGTTGAGTTGTGGGGCTGGGGTCGCGTCGCCCACCACGCACGCTCGCCACGTTGTCGGGCCGTGCCCGAACCTCCAGTTTGGGCACGGCGCTGCGCTTTGCGATTGCACGCTCCATGCGCCGTGCCCTGATCCGACCCCGCAGCTCGAACACCCCTAATTCACCTGGTACCTCGCGCGCCTGGAGCGTCGGGCGCCGCTCACGCCGCCCCGATGCCTCGCGGCAGATTCAGCACGTGGTCGGGGTCGTAGGTCGCGCGTACCTGGAGCAGCCTGGCGTAATTCGTCCCGTAGTACGCCTGCTGCCAACCGGTGAGCTCGGGGTCGAGATAGTTCTGGTAAGCCTGGCCACTCGCGTAGGGCGTCATCGTCTGGTGGAACGCACGCAGCCAGCTCTGCTGGGCGTTCGTCTGCGTGCTCGCCGCGCCTTCGCTCCACGTTGTCGTGAACTGGGCCACGAACAGCCCGTCGCGGTGCACGAACGCCGTGGCGTCCGGCGCGACCCGGTTGACCGCGCCGCCGAGCGCGTCGAACGCGACGCCGCCCTGGCCGCCACCGCCGTACCCCTGCCGCTGCTCGACCGCGGCGATGACCGCCGAGATCGCCGACGGTGAAAGCGTGCGGGTGAAGATGTGCGACTTGGCGTACTCGTTCTCGCGCTTGAGCACGCCGTCCGGGTTCTGCCACGGCAGATGGCACTGCGCGGTGCTCAGCTGCGAGCAGCCGGCCTCGATCTTCATCGCGTGCGAATGCGAGCTGACGAACGGCGAGCCCTCGGGCGTCGAACCGACCTGGTCCACCAGCTGCGAGATCAGGCTCTGCGCACCGCCGAGCGAGCCGAGATACGTGCCGCCGACCTGAATCGTGGGCGTGTCGCCGCTCGGGTTGCTCAGCGCGTGCAGGTTCGACCACAGCTCGTCGGGGGCCGAAGGTGCCCAGGACTGCCAGGCGGAGATGACGCGTGCGGCGCTCGACCACGGCCAGCTCAGGAAGAACAGCACCATCTGCTCGGCCGAATGGGTGTTGAACGTGAACGCGGTCGCGATCCCGAAGTTGCCCCCGCCACCGCCGCGGCAGGCCCAGAACAGGTCGGAGTCCCGCCCTGCATCGCATTCGCGTACCGCGCCGTCGGGCGTGACGATCTGCACGGACTGAAGGTTGTCGCTCAAGGTGCCGTAGGCGCGGCTGACCACGCCGATGCCGCCGCCGAGTACCAGTCCTGCGACGCCGACCGTTGGGCACGAACCGCCGGGGACGGTCACGCCGTACGCGTCGAGTGCCGCGTAAAGGTCGACCAGACGCGTCCCCGCACCGACGCGTGCGGTACCGGACCCGATGTCCGTTACCGCACTCATCCTCGTGACATCGATGACCAGACCCGGGCCGACGGAGAACCCCGCGTAGCTGTGGCCGCCGGCGCGCGGCGTTACCGCCACGCCGAACTTCCGGACGAAGGCCAGGCACTCGGCGACATCGGAAGGGTTCTCGCAGTACGCGATGCCAGCGGGCCGCTGACCGTCGAAGCGGGGATTGAACAGCAGCCGGGCGGTGTCGTAGTCGCCGTCCCCGGGACGCACCACGTGGCCTGCGAGCCCCCGGTTGAGTGCGGTCCAGTCGGCCGGGGATGCGGTGGCCGGTGTCGAGGCCACGGCAGAGGCGGTGGCGGACGGGGAACGGGCAGCCGCGCCGGTGCCGAGGGGAGCGGAACCCGACGCCGTCGAGCGCCCTGTTCCGGAGCCGTTGCCGCCGCATGCCGCAGCCGTACCGCCGACTGCGCCGCCGACCGCGAGCGCCGAAGCGGCTCGGACAAAGGAGCGTCGATACACGCCCTTAGAGAGTGCGTTGTGCGGTGGAAGGTTGCGGTCGGCCTGCGGCGCGCCGGTAGCGCTCGGCAAGGGCCAGCAGGTGCTCGGCCAACTCGGGGGACTCGGCGAGGTCGAACTCGAAGTCGCGGCCGAGTGCGCCGAGCCAGACGGCCAGCATCTCCACCTCGTTCGAGCCGAGCAGCACCGCGCACGTGTGCTCGTCAACCACCTCCACCGGGCTGAGCGACGCCGGCAGGCGCTCGGCGATCACGTCAGCCGGGGCGTGCACGATGATCCGCGCGCGGTACTGCCAGGACGCCGTCGCGACGCCGCGTGCGACGTAAGCCGCCACGTCCTGCTCGGGGAGTTCCCGCGGCGCGAAGCGCGGACCGGTCGGGACGCGTGGCTCGATCCGGTCGACGCGGTACGTCCGCCAGCCGCCGCGCTGCGTGTCCCAGGCCACCAGGTACCAGCGACGACCCCAGTTGACCAGCCGGTACGGCTCGACGTCGCGGCGACTGGAAGTCCCGTCGTGCGAGCGGTAGTCGAACCGGAGCCGCTCGTGGTCCCGGCAGGCCGCGGTGATCGCGGTCAGCACGTCCGCAGAGACCTGTGAGCCCTTCCGGTCCGGCCTCGGCGGCACCGGAACGGTATAGCTTTGCAGCGCGTTGATGCGGCGGCGCAGCCGCGACGGCAACACCTGCTCAAGCTTCGCCAGCGCGCGCAGCGCCGACTCCTCGATCCCGGCGACCGAGCCGACGGTCGCGGTGCGCAGGCCGATGGCGACCGCGACGGCCTCCTCGTCATCGAGTAGCAGTGGCGGTAGCGCTGCCCCGGCGCCGAGCCGGTATCCGCCCACCGCGCCCCGCGTCGCGTGCACCGGATAGCCGAGTTCACGCAGCCGCCCGACGTCGTTACGCACCGTCCGCGTCGTTACGCCAAGCCGGTCGGCCAACTCAGTGCCAGTCCAGTCGCGGGGAGTCTGCAAGAGCGAAAGCAGGCGCAGCAGTCGCGCTGAGGTCTCCAACATGCAAATCATTCTGCCGACACATTAGGAACCAACCTTTCCTGATTGCTCGGCACGCTGGAGCCATGACGAACACACCGAAGCCCTCGAACACCACGAACGCGTCAAGCACGCAGCACCCGTCGGACGCGCACTCATCAGGCATCGTGAACCACCGCTGGCTCGGCTTCTTCGCGGTCCTGACCGCACTCATCATGAACATCCTCGACTCGACCATCGTGAACGTGGCCGCCCCGTCGATCCGGACCGAACTGGGTGCTTCCTACTGCGATCTGCAATGGATCGCCGCCGGATACACCCTGGCGCTCGCCGTCGGCCTACTGACCGGCGGCCGGCTCGGCGATCTGTTCGGGCGCCGCACGATGCTGCTGATCGGCGTGGTCGGTTTCGCCGCCTCCTCGCTGGCCTGCGCGGCGGCGCCGAGCCCGGGCGCGCTCATCGCGGCCCGCGTGGTGCAGGGCCTGTTCGGCGCGGCGATGATCCCGCAGGGCTTCGGCCTGCTGCGCGACCTGTTCCCGCCGCAGGAACTCGGAAAGGCCTTCGGCGCGCTCGGCCCGGTGATCGGGCTGTCGACCATCCTCGGCCCGATCGTCGCCGGCACGCTGATCGACGCGAACCTCTTCGGCACCGGCTGGCGGATGGTCTTCGGGATCAACCTGCCGCTGGCCGCCTTCACCCTGTTCGGCGGGTTCAAGGCACTACCCCGCCGCGCGACGCGCTCCGGCAACGCCGTTCGGCTCGACCGTGTCCGCCTTGATGGCGTCGGCGCGCTGCTGGCCGGGGCCGGGATGTTCCTGCTGGTCTACCCGTTGGTGCAGGGGCGCGAGCTGGGTTGGCCGTCGTGGATGGCGTTCGTGACGGCCGGCGCGGTCGCGGTGTTCGCGCTCTTCGCCGCGCAGCAGGCACGCCGCTCTCGGCGCGGGGTCGCCACGCTGGTCGAGTTCAGCGTGCTGACCAAGCGTTCCTACGCCGGCGGCACGCTGTTCACGCTGGTCTTCTTCGGCGGGATTGTCGGCTTCTCGCTGACCGTCGGCCTGCTGCTGCAACTCGGGTTCGGCTACACCCCGGTACACGCCGCGCTGACCATGGTGGCCTGGGCGATCGGCGCGTTCTTCGGCGCCGGCTTCAGCGCGACCATGATGCACAAGCTCGGCCGCCGGATCCTGCACCTCGGGCTGAGCATCATGGCGGTCAGCCTGGTCGGCCTCTACCTGGTGCTAGGGCACGCGCACAGTGGCCTGAGCGGTTCGGGGTTGAGCGGCTGGCGGCTGGCCCCGTCGCTCGGCGCCTACGGCCTCGGGATGGGCATGATCTTCGTGCCGCTCTTCGACATCATCATGGGCGAAGTCAGCGACCGCGAGGTCGGTTCGGCCTCGGCGATCCTTGAGTCCTTGCAGCAACTCGGCGCCTCGGTCGGCGTCGCGGGTCTCGGCACCGTGTTCTTCGGCACGATCGGCGCGCACCCGCACACGGCCGGGTACCTCCAGGCCACGCAGCGGGTCACCCTGGTCACGATCGCGCTGGTCGCGGCGGCGTTCGCGCTCGGATTCCTGCTGCCGCGCCGAGCCCGGCAGGCCGGCCCGGACGCGCCGAACGCCGAGTTTGAGACCAAGGCAGCCCCCAAGTCCGGCACAGCGATCGACATCGATGACGTCGAGATCATCAGCGAACTGGAACCCGTGGCCGTCTGAACGGATCAGGCGCGGCTCGTCTCTTTCGCGGCCGTCGTAGCCAGTACAGCACGATCACACTGGCTACGGCGGCCAACGCGCACCACGTCGAGACGAACGCATCCTGCCACAGCAGGAAGCAGCCGAGCGCGCCCACGCTGGCGACCAAGCCCAGCAATCGGAGTTCCGGTTGATCGCTCACCAGCAGTGTGCCGAGCGTCGCCACGAGATATCCGGCCACGACGAGGTTCTCCAGGCTCAGATGATGGACGCCGTAACGCATCGTGTGGCCGACCGGCTCAGCCGTGACAGGCCCACTTGCCATCGCGTACGCGAACACTGACGCCGTCACCAGCCCGACGGCGACGAAGGGCACCAAGCGCAGCCGACTCCAGTGCGATGCCGCAATGAACACCGCGAGCGGCACGTACGCGGGCAGCAGCGGAAACGCGATGACGACCCACAACAACACGACCGTCCCGCCGATCGCATGCGCGCCGTCACCCGCGTTGCGCCAGACCATTGACTCGATCAACTGGTGAGCGCCGAGCAACAGCGGGAGTGCGGCCATCGGCGCGTCACGGGCACGCCGCACGCTTGCCAGCGCCATCACCCCGACCACGGTGATGGCGCTGCCCGCGATCAAGTCCGCAGCAGGACTCCAACACATCTCGCGCTACCCGAGAGAACCGATGTTTCCGAGATCAGCCGCGATATGTCTCCAACAGTCGCAGCCAGATCTCGCTCATCGTCGGATATGACGGCACCGCGTGCCACAACCGCTCGATAGGTACCTCACTCGCGACCGCGATCGTGGCCGAGTGCAGCAGTTCGCCGATACCCGGCCCGACGAACGTCGCGCCGACCAGATACCCGCGGTCCACGTCGACGACCATGCGCGCCCGGCCCCGATATCCGTCCGCGTACAGTGACGCCCCTGCCACCTGGCCGAGGTCGTAATCGACGACGCGCACGTGACGTCCGTCCCGGTGCGCCTCCTCTGCCGTCAGGCCCACGGCGGCGACTTCAGGCTCGGTGAACACCACTTGCGGCACGGCACGCAGGTCGGCAGTTGCGACGTGCGCGCCCCAAGGCCGCGTGTCCAACTGTGTGCCCTGCGCACTTGCGCCGATCGCCGCTCCCGCGATCCGTGCCTGATACTTGCCCTGATGCGTGAGCAGTGCACGGCTGTTGACGTCGCCCACTGCGTAAAGCCAGTCGCCGTCGACGCCCTGCACGCGCAAGCTGTCGTCCACATCAAGCCAGGAACCCGGCCGTAGCCCGACGGTTTCCAGACCCAGGTTCTGCGTGCGCGGGGTACGGCCAGTCGCGAAGAGCACCTCGTCGGCCTCGATCTTCTGCCCGTCTTCGAGCAACACGCCGACCACACCGCCGGGCACCGGCCGCTCCAGGCCCACAACGTTGACTCCGGTGCGTACCTTGACGCCCGCCTCGGTCAGGCCCTGCGCGACCGACTCGCCCACGAACGGCTCCATCCGGGGCAGCGGCGCCGACCCGCGGATCAGCATGGTCACCTCGGAGCCGAGCGCCCGCCAGGCCGTGGCCATCTCCACCCCGACCACGCCGCCGCCGACGATCGCGAGGTGTCCGGGTGCCTTGTGCGCGCTCGTCGCTTCACGACTGGTCCACGGCTTCGCTTCGGCGACCCCCGGCAGGTCGGGCACCATCGCACCGGTACCTGTACACACCGCCACCGCGTGCCGGGCCGCCAATCGGCGTACGCCGCCATCCGGCGTGTCCACCTCGACCTGCCTCGCTCCGGCGAGCCGTCCGCGCCCGCGAATCAGCACCGCGCCGATCGAATCCAACCAGCCGACCTGCCCGTCGTCCTTCCAGTGCGAGGTGAACTCGTCGCGTCGTGCCAGCACGGCGCCTGTGTCGAGCCCGCCGGTAACCGCCTCGCGCGACCCGGCCACGGCCCGCGCGTCAGAGAGCGCCGCCACCGGCCGCAGCAGCGCCTTGCTCGGCATGCACGCCCAATAGGAGCATTCACCGCCGACCAACTCGCTTTCCACGACGCCCGTGGTCAGCCCCGCCGCGCGCGTGCGGTCGGCCACGTTCTCGCCGACCGGGCCCGCGCCGATCACGATGACGTCGAAGACGTCCATGTCCAAGTCCCCGGGCGCCGGGCCGTTTCCGTGCATGGTTTCGTCCGCAATGTTTTCAGGCACGAGGCCATCCTCCGTCGGGCGTTCGATAGCGTCCACTCAACCGGCGCATATGGGGCGCACGGCATGGCGAATGCACCGGCGGGGAAAAGCAGCGGCGTGGCGGAACCCGGTGTGACGAGGCGGCGGCGCGCGGCGGCCGCGCTGCTCTTGCTCGGCGCGCTGGGCGGCTGCGGCACCCGGCTTCCGGCCAGTGCGTTCAGCCAGGCTGCGGCCTCGCCGGCGAACGTGTTCGTGGACGGTGTCTCCGCGACACAGATCCGAGTCGGCATGGTCGACTCGATCACCAGTCCGCTCGGGATGGACGCCTTTTCCGGCCCCGGCTATGGCGCACGCGCGTTCTTCGAGGCGCTCAACGCCTCCGGCGGCGTCAACGGCCGCAAGATCATGGTCGACCAGTGTGATGACAGCGGCAGCGGGCTGGGGAACGAACAGTGCGTTCATAAGCTGATCGACACCGACCGGGTATTCGCGTTCGCGGGCAACTCCGTGTTCGACTACGCGGGGGCGGCCTACGTGAGCTCACACGGCGTGCCTGACATCGGTGGCGAACCGATCTCATCGGCCTACGACCAGTATCCGCGCCTTTACTCTGTCTACGGATCGAGTGAACCGCGTCAGGGCACCGTGGGCTGGAACGGTCGTCTTTACGGCGGCACTGAGGTGTACGCGTACTTCAAGCAGAAACTCGGCGCGCATGTCGCCGCGGTCGTGTCGTACAACCAGCCCGACTCCGTACGCTTCGCGCAGTACATGGCGGCCGGCTTGCGCGCCGCGGGCTACACGGTGGTCAACGAGCAGGTCGACTTCGCTCTGCCGAACTTCGCCGCCACCGCGTCGGACATGAAGGCGCGCGGCGTGCAAGTCGTCTTCGACGCGATCGACACCAGCGGCAACGGACGACTGTGCGCCGCGATCGACCAAGCAGGCCTTGGCCTGATCGCGAAGGTGACGACTGTGCAGAGCTGGGACCAGACGATCCCCGCCACGTACTCCGCCGCACCGCGCTGTCGCAACGTCCTCTACGCGACTTCGTCCGATCGCAGCTACGCGGACACGCAGTACCCGGCGGTCGCCGCGTTCCGGGCCGCGATGGACAAGTACTTCCCGGACCGGCGTGATCAGCTTTCGATGTGGGAGCTCGAAGGCTGGGCCTCCGCGCAATGGCTGACCGACGCGGTCGCCTCCTGCGGCTCGACGGTGACGCGCGCGTGCGTCGAACAGTTCATGAACAGGCCGCAGCCATACGACGCGCACGGACTGCTGATCCCCACGAACTTCGTGCCCATGCCACCCACGCCGACGCAGCGCGGATGCCTTAACGTCGCTCGATGGCAGGATTCGGTGAACGGGGGCAAGGGCGGTTGGGTGACGCAGGTACCCGACATGAACACAACCTGCTTCACCGGCCCGACGATTTCCTACACGCCCTGACTCGCCAACTCGCTGGGCTCTCCGGCGAAGGTGACGCGTCCGCGTTCGAGGCGCCAGACGAAGTCGGCGACGCGAAGCGCTCGGCCCACGACCGGATCCGCGACGAGCACCGCGCGTTCAGGCGTCACAGCTGCGGCCAAGGCCGAGTACACGCGCTCGGCGAGTTCCGGCGCGATCCCCTGGACCGGCTCGTCGACGAGCAACACGCGCCAGTTCCCGCTCAGTGCGCACGCGACCGCCAGCAACTGTCGCTGACCTCCGGATAGCGTGGCAGCCTGCTGCGTAAGCAGGGCTTCGAGCTCGGGAAAGAGCCCGAGGGCAGCCTCCAGGTCACCGCTGGCGCGCAGGTTGCCCGCGACCGTCATGCTCTGAAATACGTTCACCCCGGACGGAACCAGCCGCAGCCCGAACCCGGCCCGCCGCGTAGCCGACCA
>NZ_DASYZI010000265.1:0-1663 GCF_035946395.1 Actinocrinis sp. | reverse complement strand
CGAGCCGTTGCAGGAGAATAGCTTGATGCTCAGTGGGGCGGCTGACGCACCGCTTGCGCAGTTCGAGGCCCTCGCGGGTCGGCAGCACCACGTCCACGAGGCGAATCTGCGACAGCTCGGCGAGGACCTTGCGTGGCTCCTCGCCCAGGCCGGCGGCGTGGCACCACCGGCCGAGGGTCTTCCACAGCACATAGGCGAGGAAACACACGAGGATGTGGGCCTGGACACGTTGCTCCTTCTGGTGCCAGATGGGGCGGAGCTCGAGATCGGACTTCTGGATCCGAAACGCCGTTTCCGCGTCCGTGAGGTGAATATACGCGGTCCAAAGATCCTCCGCGGTCCACTCGACGAGATTGCTGCGGAGCACGTAGCACCCTTCGCTGAGCCGGGCCCAGTCCCGCCAGGCGGGCGACATCGTCCATTTCACCGCCGCCGCCCCGCGGTCGTCCGTCTCCACCTCGACGTGAAACAGCTTGGCGGCGCGTGAGTTGCTTCCCAGCAATCTCCCGACCCGCTGTGCAATCGCTACCGCGGACTGGGCGTGCTTCCGACAGCTGGTTGCCATCGTCTCGAGGCCCTCGGTGATGCGTCGCTCGAACCGGTCGTGCATCGCCCGTTCTTTGTCCCGGCGCGCGGCACTCCGGCACACGATGAACACTTCATCCCCGCCGGGCGCGGCGCACAATTGCGCCTCGACACCCGCCCGCACCCGCTGCCACGTCTCGGCGGCCAGCGCTCGCTCGAACCGGCGCAGCAGGCTCTTTGGCGTCCCAACGATGTACTGGCGGCCGTGGTTCTTCAGCCACGTGACATGGTCCTCACTCACCAGCCCGCGATCCAGTACCCAGATTCGGTCAGCGGCACCGTATCGGCTCTCCATGGTTTCGACGATCTCGCGGAGCGTCGTGACGTCATTCTTGTTGCCGGCGAACAGCTCGTAGCCGAGCGGCAGCCCCTCGCGCGTCACGACCAACGCCAGGTTGACTTGCTTGCAATCCGGCCGATGATCCCGCGAATAGCCGCGCTGCGCCTGCGGATTGCGTGCGGCCTCGCCTTCGAAATACGTCGACGTCACATCGTAGAGCAGTAAATCATACTGAATCGCAAACAACTCCCCGAGGCGGCGCTTAAGATGCTGCTCTAACGCCGCCTTGTGCGGGAGCAATTTGTCCAGCGCGCGGTAGAGCCGATCCTCGTTGACTTTGGCCGCGGGCACGCCCAACAGGTCCGGGAGCGCACTTGCGTCATAGACGTGCTCGGCCAGGCGCAGTTCGCTGCTCGGTGCGCACAGGCGACCGAGTACCAGCACGAGCGCCATCGCGGGCCACGGGATGTCGGCTCCGTCCGTCGGCACGGTCGCTGCGAGAAAGCGCGGCAGATCCAGCCGTTGCAGCAGCACGGTGCCCAGCCACGGGCCGCCGAAGTCGCGCGTCCGCTCGACGCGCACCCCGGTGAGATCGACCTCCACCCACTGCGACGTTTGGCCCGCTTCGTACAGCGGCTGTTGGTATGCGCGCATGCCGTCGGCAGGCGGCAGCGCCATCCGGCCACGCTCATCCACTTCGCCCAGATACGCGACAACCCGCTGGCGGGGGCCGCGGGCCGTGCGATACGATTCCACAAGCGCCCAATAGCCATGGCGCTTTCCATCTTTCTTCCGATA
>NZ_DASYZI010000264.1:0-2459 GCF_035946395.1 Actinocrinis sp. | reverse complement strand
AGACCTCCGGTTCGGAACTGCTCATATACCTTCTGCTTCGGGATGTAGGTCGCCGCGTTGGGCAGCGATGGCGCTTCAGAGCCGAGTACGGCGAGTTCCTGGTCCTCGTCCGCGGACGATGCGCCGCTCACGCCCACCGCGCCGATCACGTGGCCGTCCACGAGGAGCGGCATACCGCCTTGCAGTGGAACGGCTCCGGCGAGATGCAACGCTGATGGGCGTCCGCTGGCCGTCTGGTCCTCGAAGTCCTTGCTCGGCCGCCGGTAGATCGCGGCCGTCCGGGCCTTGTCGGTCGCGACGCCGACGCTCGCCACCTGCGCCGTGTCCGGCCGAAAGATGTACACGAGGTGGCCCTCGGCGTCGACGACGGCGACCACCGGGGCGACGCCGCGGCCGGTGGCCGCGGCGCCGACCGTGTCGGCCACCCGTCGGGCGGTCTCATATGTCAGGGCAGGCACCTCGGCGGTGGTGAACGACACTGCGGCTCCCGCAAGCGACACCGACTCGTCCTGGTCGGGTGTCTCGCCGCTGGTGCCGATCGCGCCGACCACTTCACCATCGGCCCGCAGCGGGATCCCGCCGGTCAGGGCGGCGGCGCCGTGCAAGGCGAGCGCTCCGAGGCGTCCCGAGTTCACCTGTTGCTCGATGTCGCGGCTGGGCCGGACGAAGATCGCGGCCGTCCGGGCCTTGTCGACGGCCACGACGCTGCTGGCAACCTGCGCACCGGGCGTGCGGCGCAACGCGAGCACATTGCCGGCCCGGTCGACGACGGTGATGACGACCCGGTAGCCCTTCTCGCGGGCATGTTGCTCGGCGGCGAGCAGCACACTGTCGACGCCTGCATCATCGATGACCCGGCGCGTGCGGATGGCAGTCATGCGGTAACTCCCTGCGTCCCGTTTTCAGATCGATCTGATGGGGTAGCGATGGGCGCGGCGGTCACAGCGAGCGTGGCCGCCCACACAGCGGTGCCGGTGGCGATGAACAGGAGGTTGCCCGCCCGGCCGCCGAAGCAGAAGTTCACAGCACCCGGCAGCGAGATCTCTCCGATGAGGTCACCCAGCGGGCTGAAGACCTGCACACCGCTGAAAGACGACGCATAGACGCGGCCGTCGGCGTCGACCTTGAGCCCGTCCGGGAAGCCCGGGTTCGTGACGGCGAAGAGCCGGCGGTTGACCAGATGCCTGCCGTGGTCCACGTCGTAGGCAATAACGTGGTGCGGCAGGTGCGGGTAGAAACTGCCCGCCTCCTGGTTCGCGCCGCTATCGGTCACGTAGAGCACCGACTCGTCGGGGGAGAAGGCGAGCCCGTTCGGCTTGACGAAGTCGTCGGCGACGACAGTGAGCATCCCCGTGCGCGGATCCCACCGGTAGACGTGGTCACCGGCCTGCGGTTCGGGCCGAAACCCCTGCAGGTGGCCGTAACTGGGATCGGTGAACCAGATGCTGCCGTCGCTGCGGGCAACGACATCGTTCGGCGAGTTCAGCGGCAGCCCACCCCAGCTGTCGACGACCACGCTCCTGTCCCCGGTCCGCGGGTCCACGCGCGAGATCGCCGCCGACTCGGCCATGCTGCCCTGCTCACACACCAGCAGCTGGCCGCCGCCGTCGAGGGTCATGCCATTGGCGACCGGTGTTCGCTTGACCAGGGTATGGACCCAGTCCACTCCCAGGGGGAAGCGGTCCCAGTCCAGTTCGATCCGGCGGATCGCCACCTGCCAGTCGGGTGTCGGCAGGCTGGTGAAGTACAAGGCGTCGCCGCCAGCTACATAGACCGGCCCCTCGTGCGCGTCGACATCGACGACCCGATCCAGTCGGGCAGCATCACCAAGCACCCTCAGGAACTCCGGATCGTGCACGACAAACGGCGACGCCATACCAGAGGAGTGCCCGTTAGACTCCAAGCGTTACAGTGGCAGGCCAAGTTGCCGGCGACCGGCCCTACCTGGGGCCCGGTCCATGCCCGGACCTGGGGTTCCGCGATACCTAGGCCTTCGCCGTCGCCTGGCGACGCGGGGATCACTTCGCGCAGCCAGACCATTTGCTTGGCTTCGTCCGCGGCTACGGGGCACGCCCCACGCCTGGTGCGCCAACACTCAGCGCTTACGCCGTTTGTTCACTCACCGGCCGTAACGTTCGAGCCGACCGTGGAGACATAGTCCCGTGTCCGCTCAGCTCATCCGCCCTCGATGCACCGCGATCGCGTTGCTCGGGACCGCCGGGTGCGGGGCTGCGTGCCGTCGCGGGCAATACCGTGCCGCCAGGAGAGGAGATTCTGATGCCGCAGCACTTTGATGTCGTCTTGGTGGGTATGGGTGCCGGTGGCGAGGTCGCGGCGTCGCGTCTGCTGAAGGCGGGACGGTCGGTGCCGGTCGTGGAGCGGGAGCTGGTCCATCGCGGGTCAGCCTGGTCATGACCGACACCGTACCGGCGGTCGCCGGCCTCACAGCAGGCGCCGGC
>NZ_DASYZI010000263.1:0-3787 GCF_035946395.1 Actinocrinis sp. | reverse complement strand
CAGTCCCGCATCGCCAGCAGGTCACGGGTCATGGAGCTGAAGGTGCGGGTCTCGCTGCGGCGCCGGGCGCCGGCCGGCACCCGGATAGTGACCTTCACATCGCCCTTGCTGATGTCGATCCCCGCGCATCTGGGGTGGATGACGTCCATCGGCCCGCTCTCCCTTCACGTCGCGGCCAGGGGCGTGGGACCGCCCGGCAGGGGTCCGGCAGGCGCAAGAGTCTGATTCGCGTGCTCAAGGCAACACATCCGGGTGCCTGTCGATGGACCCCCAGCGTCCTACTGACCCACGGGCTCGGAACGCACCAAGGCGACACGACGTCCACCGGACGGCCACCACACCGATTTTCACGCCAACAGGGTGTCACCGACAAGCGACCGCACTACTGACCCGCTACACCCGAAGCGAGCATCAGCGCCCTAAGCACGGGGGACGGTGCCGCACTGCCCGAAACAGGAGAAACATGGACACCAGTGCCGCGCCGGCGGACACCCGCGTGGCGACCCGCCACGACAGCACCATCGACCGGCTGCCCGCCACGTTCCGCTGGGGCACGGCGACGTCCGCCTACCAGATCGAGGGAGCGGTGGACGAGGACGGGCGCACGCAGTCGATCTGGGACACCTTCGGGCGGGTGCCCGGTGCGGTGGACAACGGCGACACCGGGGACGTGGCCTGCGACCACTACCACCGCATGCCGCAGGACGTCGGGCTGATCCGCGAGCTCGGCCTGGACGCGTACCGCTTCTCGATCGCCTGGCCCCGGGTGCAGCCCGGCGGCCGTGGCCCGGCCAACGCGGCGGGGCTGGCGTTCTACGACCGGCTGGTCGACGAACTGCTGGACGGTGGGATCGAGCCCTGGGTCACCCTGTACCACTGGGACCTGCCGCAGGAGCTTGAGGACGCCGGCGGCTGGCCGAACCGGGACACCGCCTACCGCTTCGCCGACTACGCGGAGCTGGTCTACGCGCGGCTCGGCGACCGCGTCGAGCACTGGACCACGCTGAACGAGCCGTGGTGCTCGGCGATGCTCGGCTACGTCGAGGGCGTGCAGGCCCCCGGCCGCCGCGAGTTCGCGGCCGGCATGCACTCGGTGCACCACCTGCTGCTCGGCCACGGGCTCGCAGCGGCGCGGATCCGCGAGGCCAACGGCGGCGACGCGCCACGTCACCCGCTCAGCCTCGCGATCACGCTCAACCTGAGCACCGCGCGCGCCGCCACCGACTCCCCGGCCGACCAGGAGGTCGCGCGCCGCGCCGACGGCCTCGGCACCCGTGTCTACCTCGACCCGCTGTGGTACGGCCGCTACCCCGAGGACATCGTGGCCGACCTGGCCGCGCGCGGCATCGAGCTGCCGGTCCAGGACGGCGACCTGGAAGTCATCTCGGCCCCGCTGGACACGCTGGGCGTCAACTACTACTTCAGCATGAAGAGCTCCGGCGTGGACGAGAACGGCGCGCCGCTCGACGCGAGCGGCAGCCCGACCGGCCGCGCCGTGCCGTACGGCCTGCCGCGCACCGCGATGGGCTGGGAGATCATGCCGGAGGACTTCGCCGAGGTGCTCACCCGCGTCGGGCGCGACTACCCCGGCGTGCCGATCTTCGTCACCGAGAACGGCGCGGCGTTCGCCGACGTGCCGGACACCGCGGGCTTCGTGCGCGACCAGGGACGCATCGACTACCTGGCCGCGCACATCGCCGCCGTGGTGGCGGCCCGTGACGCGGGCACCGACATCCGCGGCTACTTCGTCTGGTCGCTGCTGGACAACTTCGAGTGGGCGTACGGCTACGACAAGCGCTTCGGCATCGTGCGGGTGGACTACAACACCCAACAGCGCATTCCGAAGCAGAGCGCCCTCTGGTACCGCGACACGATCCAGCGCGTCCGGGCATCGGAGTAAATCGCAATAAGGAGGACACCGTAAAGAAGGCACAGTGAGCGCGCCGGGCGCCAGGTCCGGCGCGCTCACTGTGTCGGATTACAGGGCTACGCTGTGTCGAGTTATGCGATGTCGGATTACGCGGTGCTGGATTACGGGGTGCTGGATTACAGGGTTCCGGACTGCGGGTGCCGGACTACGGGACCATCCAGGACAGCGCGGACGTGGACTGCAAACCGACGATCAGGCACATCCCGGCCAGCAGGACCAGGCTCCACGGCAGCATCCTGCGGAACAGTCGGCCCTCGCCGCCCTCAAGACCCACGGCGCCGGCGGCGATGGTCAGGTTCTGCAACGAGATCATCTTGCCGACCACGCCGCCGGAGGCGTTCGCCGCCGCCAGCAGGGTCGTGCTCAGGCCCGCCTTGCCGGCCGCCGTCACCTGCAACGCGCCGAACAGTGAGTTCGAGGACGTGTCCGAGCCGGTCAGCGAGACGCCCAGCCAGCCGACGATCGGCGAGAGCAGGGCGAAGGAGTGCCCCGCGCTGGCCATCCAGGTGCCCAGCGTCGCGGTCTGCCCGCTGGTGTTCATCACGAACGAGAGCGCCAGTAGCCCGGCGACGGCGACGATCGCTCCGCGCAGCCGGACGAGCACCCGCCAGTACGCGGCGAGGGCCGCGCGCGGCGCGATGCGCAGTACCGCCATGGTGATCAGACCGGCGGCGAGCAGGAGCGTCCCGGTGGTCGCGAGGTAGTTGAACTTGAAGATCGTCAGACTGGAGACCTTGCCGCTGGGGCTGTACACGTGCAGGCCCGGCCAGTTGAACGATTTCGTGGGGCCGTTGAGCAGATGGCCGACGAGGGACCACTGTGAGAGCACGAAGATGGCGACGATCACCATGTAGGGGGAGTAGGCGCGCAAGACCTCCGCGCGGGTGTCGCGCAACTCCAGCCTGCGCCGCAGCATCGGGTCAGGCTCGTCGAGGGATCCGCCCGCCATCGCCGGCACCAGGCGGAACGCCGCGGCCGGACGTGTCCGGGCGACCATGGCCACGACGCATGCGCTCAGCATCGCCGCGCCGATGTCGGCCAGCGGCATCGCGACGTAGTTCGCGACGACGAACTGGGTCAGTGCGAAGGACATCCCGGCCGCCAGAGCCGGCCACCACGCCTCGCGCAGCCCGCGGCGCCCGTCGGCCACCACGACCAGCAGGAGCGGGACGAACAGCGCGATGATCGGCACCTGGCGCCCGGCCATCGAGCCGAGTTGCGCCGATGGCAGGCCGGTGACCTTGGCCAGCGTCGTGATCGGCAACCCGAGCGGCCCGAACGCCGCCGGGACGGTGTTGGCCACCAGCGCTATCGACGCCGACTTGAGCGGCGTGAAGCCGACCGCGATGAGCATCACCGTGGTGATCGCGACCGGCGTGCCCTGGCCCGCCAAGCCCTCAAGCAGGGCGCCGAAGCAGAACGCGATGACGATCGCCTGGACCCGCTGGTCGCCGCTGACCCGCGCGAAGCTGCCGCTGAGCAGGTTGAAGTGCCCTGTCTCGACGGTCATCTGGTAGATCCAGATGGCCGTGACGAAGGTCCAGGCGAGCGGGAAGAGGCCGAAGGCCGCCCCCTGGCCGGCGGCCAAGGCGACCTGGCCCACCGGCATGGGATAGACGACGGCCGCCACGAGCGCGGCGACGGCGAGCGCGCCGAGCGAGGCCTTCCAAGCCTTCGTCCGCGCCAGGCCGAGCAACGCGAACAAGGCGGCCACGGGCAGGGTGGCGAGGAGCGCACTCCAGGCCAGGGAATGTGCGAATGGGTCAAGTACCTGTCGATACACGCGTCACCTCGGGCATGGTCGGCTCAGGGCGAATCCGCGAGACTCTCCGCGTCCGTCTGAGTGTCCACGAGCAG
>NZ_DASYZI010000262.1:0-17385 GCF_035946395.1 Actinocrinis sp. | reverse complement strand
TCGGCGAGATCGTAGTGTTCCGGCTCGTAGGCCTGCGCTGCTGCCGCATTCATAGTCCCCACTTTCGCACAGTGCGGTTGATCACGGCTACCGTATGTGCGCAGGTGCTCTCTAGGGAGTTTGGCGCGGCATTGATCACTGAATTTGATGATCTATGCGGATTCGCCTGCGCGTTCGAGAGACGGCGTGTTAAGGACCGCTACGGCTGCCACTGGGACGGGCTGCGATGCGCGGGCCTTGGAGTTCTTGCTCCGTGAGTGCTGGAGTGAGTCGTAGGTGAACAGCGCCAGCGCTATCCAGACGATGCCGAAGCCGATCCACTCGGTACCGGGCACGGTCTCGTGCGCGATGAACACACCGCAGGACAGTTGCAGGATCGGGGCGAGGAACTGGAGCAGCCCCATCGTGGACAGGGGCAGGCGGTTGGCGGCCGCGGCGAAGCAGAGCAGCGGGATCACGGTCACCAGGCCGGCGCACGCCAGCAGGACGGTCGTGATCCAGCGGGTGTGGCCGAACGTCGCGGTGCCCTGTGCTTGCAGGAATGCGAGATAGCCGAGGGCGGGGATGAACTGGTAGCCGGTCTCCACGGCCATGGACTCCACGGCCGGGACGCTGGCGAGCTTCTTGAACAGGCCGTAGCTGCCGAAGGAGAAGGCCAGGATCAGCGCGATCCACGGCACGTGGCCGTAGCCGATCACCAGTTCGGCGATCGACGCGGCGCCGACGGCCACTGCGGCCCACTGGAGGGGGCGCAGCCGTTCGTGCAAGATCAGCACGCCGAACAGCACCGTCACCAGCGGGTTGATGAAGTAGCCGAGCGAGGTCTCGACGACCTGGCCCTTGTTGACCGCCCAGATGTACATGCCCCAGTTGACCGATACCACGGTCGCCGCGAGGACGAGCAGCAGCGCTTTGCGCGGGGTGCGGCGCAGCTGCCCGATCCACGACAGGTCGCGCCGGACCGCCAGGATCACCATGATCACGAGCAGCGACCAGGCCATCCGGTGCGCGAGGATCTCGGTCGCGCTCGCGGGCTTCAACAGCGGCCAGTAGAGCGGGAACAGGCCCCACAGGCCGTAGGCGACCAGACCGAATATAAGACCTTTGCGTTCGTCCTGGTCATGGGCAGATGTCATGGGCCATAGCGTAGCGTGGGTATTACCGGCGGTCTGGCGGTTTTCCGTCGCCGATCACGCGTTCCGTGTGTGTTGCGTCACTCGCGGCACGCGCTTTCGTCACTCGTCTTCGGCGTCGTCGCCGCCGTCGCGCGGCAGTAGGACGTACGACGGGTTCGCCATGGCCAGGAAGCCTTCGGTCTCGCCGACCATGCCCTCCACGCGCATCCTCGCGCCCGGCTCGATCCCGGGGATGCTGCGCCGGCCGAGGAAGACCAGCGTGATGCCGCCGGTCTCGTCGTAGAGTTCCGCCTCCAGCGCCGGGGAGCCGGAGACCGGGCCCACGTACACCGAGCGGACTCGGCCCTCCAGGGTGGCCCGGTTGCGCCAGCGCACCGAGTTGATCGGGATCGGCGTGCTCGGGTCGGCGGCCTGCGGCGGGCACTCGGCGTCCAGCAGGAGCTTCTTGGTGGCACGCATCGGCCTCGGTTTCGGGCCGCCGATCCCGTGCTCCCGGTCCCGGCCGGAGCCCGGCCGGCCCTGCTCGGCGGCCTCAAGCTCCTCGATCGCCTCGACCACGTCGAAGGGCACGATCATGGCCGCGACGTGCGGCAGCTTGGAGACGGCGCCGGCGATCGAGTCGGCGGTGCGGTCATGCAGCAGCCGGCTGGTCAGCGAGAAGGAACGGCGCGGCAGCAGTATCGTCACCTCGGAGTCGCTCTCCTCGGCGGTGCGCGCGGCCAGTTCGACTGACGCCCGCCGCAGCCGCCGGTCCGGCACCTCGATGATCTCCAGCGGCACGTCGGCCGCCACCGAGGAGTCCCAGCCCTTGCGCAGGTGTTCGGCGTGCTTCGAGTCGATCATGAAGTGCACGGCGCGTACCTCGATCGGGCGCAGCGAGCGCGCGTAGCGCAGCGCCTTGATGACCGCGAGGTCGACCGCGTCGACGAGGACCAGGACGGTGTTGCGGGTCAGCGTGGGCAGCGACGCCGAGGCCGGGGCCTGAGCCAGCGCCGCCCGCTCGCGCCGGTACCGCTCGTTCAGCTTGATCAGCGCGAAGACGCCGATCGGGAAGACCACCACGACCATCCACGCGCCCTCGGTGAACTTCACCGTCGCGAAGATCAGCACCACGGCGGCGGACAGCACGGCGGCTGAGCCGTTGATCAGCAGCTTGATCGTGCGGCCCTTCTCGTTGCGCACCCTGTGGTACTTGAACAGGCCCGCCGCGGCCATCGTGAAGCCGGTGAACACGCCGATCGCGTACAGCGAGACCAGCCGGGTCAGGTTGCCCTGCAAGCCGATCAGCAGCGCCAGCGAGACGATGGCCAGGATGATGATGCCGTTGGAGAAGGCCAGCCGGTGCCCGCGGTGCATCAGCTGGCGCGGCAGGAACGAGTCCTCGGCCACGAAGGAGGCCAGGAACGGGAAGCCGTTGAACGAGGTGTTGCCGCCGGTGTACAGGATCAGCGCGGTGGCCAGCTGAACGATCGTCAGCATGGCCGTGCCGAACCAGTTGTGGCCCCAGGTCAGGCTGGAGATCTGGGCGAGCACGGAGGGGCTGCCGCTCGCGTACGGCGTGGTCTGCGCCTGCCAGGCCAGGATCGAGATGCCGAGGACCAGCGTGCCCAGCATCACCGACATGTAGAGCATCGCCTTGCGCGCGTTGATCCCGGTCGGCTTGCGGAAGACCGACACGCCGTTGGAGATCGCCTCAAGGCCGGTCAGTGAGGATCCGCCGTTGGCGAACGCCTTGAGCAGCCCGAGGATCGCGGCGAAGGCGACCAGCGTCTGGGTGTCGTGGCCGAGGGACAGCACGCCGCCGTTGCTCGTGTCGTGCAGGTTGTTCGCCTTGGGCAGGTCGCCGACGAGCAGCTTGCCCAGCCCGACCGCCACGGTCAGCCCGATCATCAGGACGTAGAAGTACATCGGGATCGCGAACGAGCGGCCGGCCTCCCGGATGCCGCGCAGGTTGCCGTAGCACAGCAGGCAGATCATGAACACCGAGATCCACAGGCTCCAGCCGGTGATGTCGATGTTGAAGGTCAGCTGGAGCCAGGAGGAGACCGCGATGGTGCCCGCGGTGATCTGCACCGCGACGGTCACGATGTAGTCGATCAGCAGCGCGACGGCCGCGACCTGCGCGACGTTGACGCCCAGGTTCTCCCGGGCGACGACGTACGAGCCGCCGGCCCTGGTGTAGACGCTGACCACGTCGCGGTAACAGAGCGTCAGAACGACGAGCAGGAAGAGGATCACGCCGGTGATCGGCATCACGAGCGCGAACCCGGCGATGCCGAAGACCGGCAGCAGCTGCGTCAGCATCTGCTCGGTGCCGTACGCCGAGGAGGAGACGCAGTCCGGAGCCAGCACGCCGAGCGCGATCGGCCGGGAGAGCTTCTCCGCGTGGAGCTGGTCGGTGACCAGCGGTTTGCCCAGCAGCTTGCGTTTCACCCGGTAGCCGAGGCTCTCCGGCACGGTCACCGTGGCCGACAGCGCCGGCGGCGTGGCCGTCGTGGGCGGGGCGGCCTGCGCCGGGCCCGTGGTCGAGGTGGTCATCTCGCCTCTGCCGTCTTCCTCGTCGGGTTCGGGCACCAGAGTCCCGCCACGCTCATTATGCGCAGGCCGGATGACGGCCATTTATACGCGGGCGCTTGAATCGCGTCAGAAGAAATGAGCCTTGCTCAGTAATTCTTGACGGAGCCGGAACCGGACGCCGGGTGACGCGGCGTCAGGGAATCGCGAGGGAAACGTCAGGCGCCGCCGGTGGTGGACGGCGGCGCCCTGGCGAGGAT
Organism: Actinocrinis sp.; assembly: GCF_035946395.1. Classification (NCBI taxonomy): domain Bacteria; kingdom Bacillati; phylum Actinomycetota; class Actinomycetes; order Catenulisporales; family Actinospicaceae; genus Actinocrinis; species Actinocrinis sp. The sequence continues at coordinate 13,475 of NZ_DASYZI010000262.1, read as the reverse complement.
GACGTATTCATCGTGGTCTGCGTTGCAGACCCAAGACATCCTTTACCGTCTTTTGCCGATCCCTACTCGCCGATGGTCCAGGTGTCTTTGCCGACGAGCAGTGCGGCGAGGTCGCCATCGCCGTGGCGGGCGGCGGCCTGGTCGAGCTGTGCGTTCATCAGTTCGTCGTACGTGGGACGCTCCACCTGCCGCAGGATGCCGACCGGCGTGCCGTCCAGGGTGCCCGGATCGGCCAGCCGGGACAGCGCGAAAGCGTGCTCGGGCCCGGCGGCGTGGGCGTCGTGCACGACGACCGGGCGCGGGTCGTCCTCGGGAACCAGGGTCATTCCGCCGCTGTCGGTGCGCACCGCCTTGCGGCCGGGGCCGGTGATCGGCTTGCCGTGCTGGAGCCGGATCAGGCGCTGGTCGCGGGTCTCCGGGTCCTTGAGCGCGTCGAAGGCGCCGTCGTTGAAGATGTTGCAGTTCTGGTAGATCTCCACCAGCGCGGTGCCCTTGTGCGCCGCGGCGGCGGTGAGCACGTCGGTCAGGTGCTTGCGGTCCGAGTCGATCGAGCGGCCGAGGAACGAGACCTCGGCGCCGATGGCCAGGGACAGCGGGTTGAACGGGGCGTCCAGCGAGCCCAGCGGGGTGGACTTGGTGATCTTGCCCACCTCGCTGGTGGGGGAGTACTGGCCCTTGGTCAGTCCGTAGATCCGGTTGTTGAACAGCAGGATCTTCAGATTGACGTTCCGGCGCAGCGCGTGGATCAGGTGGTTGCCGCCGATGGAGAGTGCGTCGCCGTCACCGGTGATCACCCACACGCTCAGGTCCGGGCGGGTGGCGGCCAGGCCGGTGGCGATCGCCGGGGCGCGCCCGTGGATCGAGTGCATCCCGTAGGTGTTCATGTAGTACGGGAACCGGGACGAGCAGCCGATGCCGGAGACGAACACGATGTTCTCCCGCCGCAGCCCGAGCGTCGGCATCAGGCCCTGGACCGCGGCGAGAATCGCGTAGTCGCCGCAGCCGGGGCACCACCGCACTTCCTGGTCGGTCTTGAAGTCCTTGACCGTCAGCGGCAGCAGGGTGTGCGTCGACGCGTGCCCGTTCCCGTTCGCGGTGCCGTTGCCGTGCCCGTTACCGTTCGTCGTCTCAAGCATCTGCGAACCCTCCAGCAGGCACGAGTTCCCCGATCAGGCCGTTGATCACGTCGGTGAGCTCGGCCGAGGTGAACGGCAGGCCGCGCACCTTGTTGTATCCGACCGCGTCGACCAGGTACTTGGCCCGCACCAGCAGGGCGAGCTGACCGAGGTTCATCTCGGGGATCAGCACCCGGTCGTAGCGGCTCAGCACCTCGCCGAGGTTGGCCGGGAAGGGGTTGAGGTGCCGCAGGTGTGCGTGCGCCACCTTGCCGCCCCCCGCCCGGACCTTGCGGCACGCGGCCTGCGCCGGTCCGTAGGTCGAGCCCCAGCCGAGCACCAGGACGCGGGCGCCGCCGCCCGGGTCGTCCACTTCCAGCGGCTCGATGGTGTCGGCGATCCGGTCCACCTTGGCCTGCCGGGTGCGCACCATGAAGTCGTGGTTCGCCGGGTCGTAGGAGATCTCGCCGGTGAGGTCGGCCTTCTCGATGCCGCCGATCCGGTGCTCAAGGCCCGGCGTGCCGGGGATGGCCCACGGACGCGCCAGCGTCTCCGGGTCGCGCTGGTACGGCAGGAAGACCTCGCCCTCCGGGGGCGCGGTCGCGAACTCCACGTGCAGGTCCGGTAGCTCGTCCACGTTCGGCACCTGCCACGGCTCGGAACCGTTGGCCAGGTACCCGTCGGAGAGCAGGAAGACCGGTGTGCGGTACGTGATGGCGATGCGCGCCGCCTCGATCGCGGCGTAGAAGCAGTCTGAGGGGGAGCGCGGCGCGACGACCGGTACCGGCGCCTCACCGTTGCGGCCGAACATCGCTTGCAGCAGGTCCGCCTGCTCGGTCTTGGTCGGCAGGCCGGTGGACGGGCCGCCGCGCTGGATGTCGCAGATGACCAGCGGCAGTTCGAGGGAGACCGCGAGCCCGATCGTCTCCGCCTTGAGCGCGATGCCGGGGCCGGAGGAGGTGGTCACGCCGAGCGCGCCGCCGAAGGACGCGCCGAGCGCCGCGCCGATCCCGGCGATCTCGTCTTCCGCCTGGAAGGTGCGCACACCGAAGTTCTTGTGCTTGGAGAGCTCGTGCAGGATGTCCGAGGCGGGGGTGATCGGGTACGCGCCGAGGAACAGCGGCAGCCCGGACCGGCGCGAGGCGGCGACCAGTCCGTAGGCCAGCGCCAGGTTGCCGGAGATGTTGCGGTACCGGCCGGCGGGCAGCGCCGCCGGGGCGACCTCGTAGGAGACCGCGAACTCCTCGGTGGTCTCGCCGTAGTTCCAGCCGGCCAGGAACGCGGCCCGGTTCGCGGCGGCGATGTCGGGGCGCTTGCCGAACTTCTGGTCGAGGAAGGCGAGCGTGCGGTCGGTCGGCCGGTTGTAGAGCCAGGACAGCAGGCCGAGGGCGTACATGTTCTTGGCCCGCTCCGCCTCCTTGCGGCTGAGCGGATGGCCTTCGAGCGCCTTGACCGTGGAGGAGGTCAGCGCGACCCGGTGCACCTGGTAGGCGTCGAGCTCCCCGCTCTCCAGCGGGTTGGCCGGGTAGCCGACCTTGGTCAGCGCGCGCGAGGTGAACTCGTCGGTGTTCACGATGACGGTCCCGCCGCGCGGGACGTCCTTGAGATTCGCCTTGAGCGCCGCCGGGTTCATCGCGACCAGCACGTCCGGGGCGTCGCCCGGGGTGAGGATGTCGTGGTCGGCGAAGTGCAGCTGGAAGGCCGAGACGCCGGGCAGCGTGCCGGCCGGGGCGCGGATCTCGGCCGGGAAGTTCGGCAGGGTGGACAGGTCGTTGCCGTACGCGGCGGTCTCGGCGGTGAACCGGTCCCCGGTCAGCTGCATCCCGTCCCCGGAGTCACCGGCGATACGGATCACGACCCCGCCGAGCCGTTTCACCGGTGCGCCCTGCTTCTCGTCGATCGCCTCGCCCGCCACCGAACCTCCTTGGCTGTCCACACTGTGGGACGGTTCCTGGGATCGCACGCACCACTTCGATCACTCGGAGCGTGCCGTTCCCGCCACCCTCCGGCCCTCTTCCATCGTACGCCTGAGTCTTGTCTGCTCCGTGCGATGCCTGCCTCTTCCAGGATGCCCAGCCTCCCGGCGGCACCTCACGGGCCGAGTACCCTTGTGCGATGACGCGGGCGGAACCGGTCCTGCGTAAGCGGCACCGGACAGGAGGACAGGCGGCGGCTTTATGGGAATCGGCGGAGCGAGCGGCACCACGACGTACTACTCCGCGTACTCGATCGTCGGCATGTTGCTGCTGCTCGGCATCGCCTTCGTGACGGTTTCCTTCGCGGCGAACCGGTTGCTCGCGCCCGCGCGGCCGACCGCGGAGAAGCTGCTCACCTATGAGTGCGGTGTCGATCCGGTCGGCGAGGGTTGGGCACATACGCAGGTGCGTTACTACATCTACGCGTTCCTCTACGTCATCTTCGCCGTGGACGCCGTCTACCTGTTTCCATGGGCCACCGTGTTCGCAGCGCCCGGATTCGGCCCTACCACGCTCGCTGAGATGTTCGTCTTCATCGGCTTCCTGGCGGTCGGGATCCTCTACGCCTACAAGAAGGGCGTGTTGACGTGGGTGTGAACGAGGGGGAGACGCAGCCGCTTCCGGGGGCTGGCATCCCGATAGGTGGGATGTCCGTCTCGACAGCCGAGAATCCGCTGGCCGGGGCGCCAGTGGTCGGAATCCCGGCGGTTCGAACTCTGGCAGCCGTCGCCGGACCGGTGGCCCTCGGCATGCCGGTGATCGGTGCGCCGCTGCGCGGATTCGGCACGGGCTTCGACCTGGCGCCGAAGCCGATGAAGGTGGTGCTCAACTGGGGCCGCAAGTACTCGCTGTGGGTGTTCAACTTCGGTTTGGCCTGTTGCGCGATCGAATTCATCGCGGCCTCGATGGCCCGGCACGACTTCATCCGGCTCGGGGTGATCCCGTTCGCCCCGGGGCCGCGGCAGGCCGATCTGATGGTCGTATCGGGCACCGTGACCGACAAGATGGCACCGGCGGTCAAGCGGCTGTACGAGCAGATGCCGGAACCGAAGTACGTGATCTCGTTCGGCGCGTGCTCGAACTGCGGCGGACCGTACTGGGACTCGTACTCGGTGACCAAGGGCGTCGACCAGATCATCCCGGTGGACGTGTACGTGCCCGGCTGCCCGCCCCGGCCCGAGGCGCTGTTGCAGGGGATCATCACGCTTCAGGAGAAGATCGCGGCCGAGGGCACCGATGGGCGCGTGATTCGCGCCACGTCGCGCAGCAGCGGACCCACGGCCGTCGAGCGCGCGCTCTCCGGCGAGCGTTTGCGGAAGGCCGCCGCAGCGAGCGCCGATGCCGCCGGTGCACTCAAGTCGCTCTGGCGCAGGCCGCCACGTACGGCCGAACTCCCGCCCGCCGCGCAGACACCGCCTTCCGCGCCGACGGCTCCGTTGCCGTCGATTGCCGCGGATGTGGCGACTGTCACGCCGACTGACGCGCCGTCACCTGTCACAGTGCCCCTGACTCCCGCGCCGCCGAGTGCCGACGGATCGACGGCCGCGGTCCCACCGATCGCCGCCCCTCCGGCATATGTACGGCCGTTCCCGCCGCCGTCGGCCGCCGATGCCCCTACCGTCGAGGTGCCCAAGGTCGAGCCCGCGCCGACCGAGACGCTGCCGAAGATAAGGCTGCCGCGCCGGCACTACTTCCGCGAGTTGCGGCGTGCTCGCGACCACGGCCTGTCATTGTTCGACAAGGCGGCACGCGACCAGGAATGGGAATACGACGATGAGCCCTGAGAGCGTGGCGAGCGTCGTCGAGACGGTCGCGCAGGTGCTCGGGCGGGCCGCCGGGGGCGCGGCCGAGGTCCGGGAGAACTATGGCCGTCCGCTCGCCGTCGTCCCGCCGCAGCAGTGGATCGCCGCGCTGACCGCCGCGCGCGACGAGCTCGGCGCGACCTTCTTCGACTGGCTGACCGCGGTCGACGAATTGGACAGCGGCTACTCGATCGCCGCCTTCGTCTGCGCTCCCATCGGCGTCGGCACCATTGATTCCGACACCGCCAGCTCCGACATAGCCGCCGGCAGCCACCGGCTCGCCCGGGGGCAGGGCGTGCTGCTCAAGACCCTGGTGCCGCGCGACAAGGCCGAGTTGCCGACCGCGACGACGCTCTACCGCGGCGCCGACTGGCACGAGCGGGAGACCTTCGAGATGTTCGGCGTCGTGTTCACCGGGCATCCGGACCTCAAGCCGCTGCTGCTGCCTGACGGCTTCGAGGGCCATCCGCTGCGCAAGGACTTCGTGCTGGCCTCGCGGGTGGCCAAGGCGTGGCCCGGAGCGAAGGAGCCCGGCGAGTCCGAGCACGACCGCGGCCGCGCCGCACCCGGACGCCGCAGGATGCTCCCGCCGGGTGTGCCGGGCCCGCAGTGGCTCAAACCGCTTTCCGCGCAGCAGCCCGAAGCCGCTTCGTCCGGTTCGCCGGACGCGGACGGCGGGGTCGAGGACTGATGGGCGGCACCGCGCACTGGTGGCTCGAAGTCGTCCTGCGGCTCGTCGTGATCCTCGGCTTCTTCCTGGTCGTGCCGCTGCTGGTCGGCCAGATGGAGCACAAGGCGATGGCGCACATGCAGGGCAGGCTCGGGCCGATGGAGGCCGGCGGCTTCCACGGCTGGGCGCAGCTGATCGCGGACGGCGTGAAGTTCGCCCAAAAGGAGTCGATCGTCCCCGCCGACGCCGACCGGGTCGTCTTCCAGCTGGCGCCGGCCATCGCGCTGCTGCCCTACCTGGTCGCGCTCGTCGTGGTGCCGATCGGGCCGGGCACGCAGGTCGGCGTCGAGCTCGACCTCGGCCTGTTCTTCGTTCTCGCGGTCATGGGCGTCAGTGTGCTGGGCACGCTGATGGGCGGCTGGGCCAGTGCCAACAAGTACTCGCTGCTCGGCGGCATCCGGTCGGCCGCGCAGCTGATGGCCTACGAGCTGCCGATGCTGCTGTCGGCCGCGTCGGTCGGCATGGCCGCGGGCACGCTCTCGCTCGGCGGGATCGTGGAGAAGTGGCACTGGTGGTGGCTGCCCTGGCAGCTGATCGGCGCCTTCGTGTTCTTCGTCTCCGGGCTCGCCGAGCTGCAACGCCCGCCGTTCGACATGCCGGTGGCCGACTCGGAGATCATCTTCGGCGCGTACACCGAGTACACCGGGCTGCGCTTCGCGTTCTTCCTGCTCGCCGAGTACGCCGGGATCGTGCTGCTCTGCCTGCTGACCGTGGTGCTGTTCCTCGGCGGCTGGCACGGACCGTTCTCCACGTACCTCGGCTGGCTGTGGACGGTGCTCAAAACGCTGGTGCTGTCCTTCGTGGTGATCTGGCTGCGCGTCAGCTATCCGCGGCTGCGCGAGGATCAGTTGCAACGGTTCGCCTGGACCGCGCTGATCCCGCTTTCCTTGGCCCAACTCGCGATCACCGGGGTGGTGAGGGTGCTGTGACCACCGAGCCCGACGAGAGGCAGAGCGGCCGGGGTGAATTCCCCGGCGCCGGACTGGTCAAGGGGTTGGTGACGACCTTCAAGACCATGACGCAGCGTGCGCACACGGTGCAGTATCCGGACCAGCCGCCCGAGCTGCCCCCGCGCACCCGCGGCGTCATCGCGCTGCTTGAGGAGAACTGCACGGTCTGCATGCTCTGCGTGCGCGAGTGCCCGGACTGGTGCATCTACATCGACTCGCACAAGGAGACGGTCCCCGCGCCGCCGAGCGGTGGGCGTGAACGCACCCGCAACGTGCTCGACCGGTTCGCGATCGACTTCTCGCTGTGCATGTACTGCGGGATCTGCATCGAGGTCTGCCCCTTCGACGCGCTCGAATGGTCCCCGGAGTTCGAGTACGCCGAGCTCGACATCCGGGACCTGCTGCACGAGAAGGACCGGCTGCGCGAATGGTTCTGGACGGTGCCCGCGCCGGTCGCCCACGACCCGGGGGCCGAGGAACCCAAGGAGATCGCGCTCGCGCAGAAGACGGCCGACAAGCGGATGACCGCGCTTAAGGCCGCCGAGATCGTGGCCCTTGCCGAGCCCTCTGACGACGAGAGCCGGGAGGAGGACGGGTGACCGGCCACTCCTACCTGTCCCCGACCGGCGTCGAGATCATGTTCGTCCTGATCGGCTTGGTCGTTCTCGGCTCGGCGCTGCTCGTGGTCACCGTGCGGAACCTGGTGCACTGCGCGCTGTGGCTCGTGGTCTGCCTCGGCGGGATCGCCGGAGAGTACCTGCTGCTCGGCGCGGAACTGGTCGCGTGGGTGCAGATCCTCATCTACGTCGGCGCGATCGTCGTGCTGCTGCTGTTCGGGCTCGTTCTCACCCGCGCGCCGATCGGGCCCACCGACGAACTCGACGTGAAGCACAAGCTGCCCGCGATCGTCGTCGGGGCCGGGGCGGCCGGCGTGCTCGTCACCGTCCTGGCCGACGCGTACCGCGACGTGTGGATCGAACCGCGCGACGCCGTCGCGCAGGGCACCGGTGCCGCGAACGGCGCGGCGCTGTTCAAGTTCTGGGTGCTGCCGTTCGAAACCTTGTCCGTGCTGCTGCTCGCGGCCCTCGTCGGAGCGATCGTCATCTCCCGCCGACACACCGACGGCACCGGCAGCGCCCAATCCGCCGCCCCGCACGGCGGGCCGGACAGCGAGGCCGACGACTGATGCACGCCGTGTACCCGCTCCTGCTCGGCGCCTTGCTGTTCGCCATCGGACTTTACGGAGTGCTCGCCCGCCGTAACGCGATCACCGTGCTGATGGCCATCGAGCTGCTGCTCAATGCGGTGAACGTCAACCTGATCGCGTTCGGTTCGCTGCTGCGCGACACGTTCAACATCGGGCAGATCTTCACCCTGTTCGTCATCACCATCGCCGCCGCCGAAACCGGGCTCGGGCTCGCCATCGTGCTGATGATCTTCCGGCAGCGCGGCAACGCCGACATCGACGGCCAGCGGCAACTCGCCGAACCGTTGGGCGGGCCGGACGACGAGACCGATCCGAGCCCGCGCCGCTCCGCAGTGCCCGCGCCCGGGACCGACGCGGCGGCCGACGACCGCGCCCTGGACCGCGCCCCGGAGTCCACAGCCGCAGCCACAGTCACAGCCACGGAGGCGTCCCGGTGAACGTCTTCGCGGCTCTCACCGTCGCGCTGCCCTTCCTCGGCTCGGCCGTCACCTTCGCCGGAGCCCGCGACCTGCGGCACGTGAAGTTCTGGTCAGTCGCGCCGATCGCCGCCGCGCTGTTCACCTCGCTCGTGGTCCAGGTCGCGCACGGTGCCGGCGGCACGTCCACGTCGGCCATGCAGTTCGCCCCGGCCGGTCAGTCCACCGTCTGGCTCGGCACGCGCGTGACCGGGCTGTCCGCGTTGACCGGCATCCTGGTCACCGTCGTCGCGCTCTGCGTTCAGGTCTACTCGCTGACCTACATGCGGCAGGAGAAGCGCTACCCGACCTACGCCGCGTTGGTCTCCCTGTTCACCGCCGCTATGCTGCTGGTGGTCTACTCGGCCGACCTGATCGTGCTGCTGGTCGGCTGGGAGGTCATGGGCGCCTGCTCGTACTTCCTGATCGGCCACCACTGGGAGCGGGCCGACGCGCGTTCCGGCTCGATCAAGGCGTTCCTGGTCACCAAGACCGGCGACGTGCCGTTCCTGTTCGGCATCGCCGCGCTCGGCGTCCGCACCGGCAGCTTCCGCATCGACGACGTGCTGCACTCGATCGCCGTACACGGCCTCGCCTACGCACCGTTCATCGCGACGCTGCTGCTGTGCGGCGTGGTCGGCAAGTCCGCGCAGTTCCCGCTGCACACCTGGCTGCCCGACGCGATGGCCGGCCCGACGCCGATCAGCGCGCTTATCCACGCCGCGACGATGGTCGCCGCCGGTGTCTACGTCGTCGCGTTGCTTTACCCGGTCTTCCTGCTCGCGCCGGGCGTGTTGACGTTGATGGCCGTGATCGCCGCGATCACGATGATCGGATCGGCGCTCGCCGCGTTCGCGCAGACCGACGTCAAGAAAGTGCTCGCGTACTCGACGGTCAGTCAGCTCGCCTACATGCTCGGCGGTCTGGCGGCCGGTGGGCGCGCTGCGGCCGTCTTCCACCTGCTCACTCACGGCGCGTTCAAGGCGCTGCTCTTCCTCGCCGCCGGAGTCGTCATCCATCGCGTCGGCTCCAACGACCTGTCCGCGATGGGTGGCCTGCGTCACCGCATGCCGATCGCGTACCGCACGATGACGATTGCTTTGGCCGCGTTGGTCGGCGTACCGCTGTTCTCCGGCTGGTTCTCCAAGGAGGCGATCCTCGGCGCGGCCTGGGACGCGCACGGCCAGTTCGCCGCCGCCGGACGGATCGTGCTGATCGCCGGGCTGCTCACGGTCGGCCTGACCGCCGCCTACGCCACACGCCTGTGGCTGAAGATGTTCTGGGGGCCGTTCCCGGACGCGTCTCCGGAGGAACACCTCATCGAGGCCCCGCAGACCGAACTGGTCCCGCTGATCGTGCTCGCCGTCCCGTCGGCGATCCTCGGCTTCGTCGCACTCGGTGGCGGGGCGTTCGCGTCGTGGATCGGCGACGCCTTCGGCCTGGCGGTCCCGGCGGGCGCCGGTGCGGACCTGGCTCCCGGCGGTCCGACCTCCGCACTCGCCTTCGTGCTGACGCTGCTCGGCGCGGGCGGCGTCTGGTACGCGTGGCAACGCGATCCGGCGGCCGATCCGGCGCGGCTGCTCGGGCCGTGGCGCGAGACGGCGCTCTACGGCTTCTACCTCGACGACGTTCAAGATCTGATCATCATTCAGCCTGCGAAGGTGATGGCAAGGGTGGTCGGCTACCTGGACACCGAGGTCGTGGACGCGTACGCACGCGGCGCCGGAATAAGTGCGCGCGGACTCGGCGGGCTGCTGCGCCGCGTGCAGACCGGCAACATCCAGCTCTACCTGACCGTACTGTTCACCGGAGTGATCATCATCGCCGCCGCCATGATTATTCTCGTTGGACACGGTGCAGGGCAGGTGCGTTGATGGCCACGCTGCTCGTCCTGCTGCTGGTCGTCCCCGCCGCCGGGCTCGTCGCGCTGTACGCCGCGCCCGCTCGGCAGGCCGGACGAATCGGCGCCGCTGCCGGCGTCCTCGTCTTCCTGCTGTCCCTGGTCCTGCTGCCGCTGTTCGACTACGACCATGCACAGCGGTTCCAGGGCCAGGTCGACAAGTCCTGGGTGCCCGCCATCGACCTGCGCTTCCACCTCGGTGTCGACGGGATCTCCCTCCCGCTCCTCCTGCTGACCACCCTGCTGTCCGCGCTCTGCCTGCTCTACGCCGTGCGCACGACCACGAAGGACGAGTCCGGCCGCTCCTTCACCGCGCTGCTCCTGCTGCTGGAGATCGGCATGGTCGGCACCTTCGTCGCGCTTGACCTGCTGCTGTTCTTCGTCTTCTTCGAGATCGTGCTGCTGCCGATGTACGCACTCATCCACCGCTGGGGCAGCGGGGAGCAGCGGCGGCGCGCGGCGAACAAGTTCATCCTGTACACGCTGCTCGGCTCGGCGCTGATGCTGCTCGGCTTCCTGGTGATCCACGCCAAGACCGGCACGTTCGACATGGTCAGGCTCGCACAGCTGCACGGCCTCGGGATGACCGCCGCCACGCAGGAGCTGGCGTTCCTGCTCGTCGGCCTCGGCTTCGCGGTCAAGACTCCGATGTGGCCGCTGCACACCTGGCTGCCCGACGCGCACACCTCGGCGCCGACCGTCGGCTCCGTGCTGCTGGCCGGGGTGCTGCTGAAGATGGGCACCTATGGCTTCGTCCGGATCGGCGCCGGGATGGTGCCGCAGGGCGCGCACCAGTTCGCCTTCGCCTTGGGCGGCTTCGGCGTCGTGGGCATCGTCTACGGCGCCTTCGCCTGTATGGCCCAAGCGCGGCGCGGCGGGGACCTCAAACGGCTGATCGCCTATTCCTCGGTCGGCCACATGGGTTTCGTGCTGCTCGGCATCGCCACCCTCACGCGCATCGGTGTCGACGGCGCGCTGTTCGCCTCGGTCGCGCACGGGCTGATCACCGGCCTGCTGTTCTTCATCGCCGGTGGGTTCAAGGAACGGCTCGGCACGACCGACCTCTACACGCTCGGCCGCGGCCTGTACGAGCGAGCACGCCGCTACGGCGCGTTGGTGGTCTTCACCGCGATGGCCTCGCTCGGACTGCCGGGCCTGGCCGGGTTCTGGGGCGAGCTGTACGCGATCATCGGCGCGGCGAAACCGGCCGCCGGCCTGACCTCGATCGGTTTCCACATCCTCATGGCCGTCGCAGGCGTCGGCATGATCGTGACCGCCACGTACTTCCTGCTCGTGGTGCGCCGCCTGTGCATGGGCGCCGCCGCCGGGCCGAACGGCAGGAGCCGCTACGAGCCGGTCACCGACCTGACGCCGCGTGAGCTCGTCACCTGGACGCCGCTGGCCGGGCTCACGCTGCTCGCCGGGCTGTGGCCCGCCGTGATCCTCACGCTGGCCGACCCGGCCGTGCACAACCTGCTGGGAGTGACGCGCTAGCCATGGGAACCACCGGTCTCTTCAGCATCCAGTCGATCGACTACACCGCGCTGCTGCCGGTGTTGCTCGTCGCGGGCGGCGCACTGGTCGTGCTCGTCGCCGACCTGTTCCTGCCCGCGCAGCGCAAGCCCTGGCTCGCCTGGGGCACGATCGGCATCCTGATCGCCGCGCTGATCGCCGAGACCGTGCTGTGGAGCAGCAAGACCGCGCTCCCACGCAACACCTTCTGCCTGCTCGGCAACGGACCCGGCGCGAACGCCGGTGCAGGTGTAGGTGCGTGCTCGTACTCGGTCGACAGCTTCACCCTGACCTTGCAAACCCTCGCGTTGGGCGCGACCGTCCTGGTCGTGCTGATGGCACCGCGCCGCTTCGCAGTACCGTTCGGCGAATACCACTTCCTGGTGCTCTGCTCACTGACCGGCGCGCTGGTGCTGGCCGCGGCGCGCGACTTCGTCACGATCACGGTCGCGCTTGAGACGTTGTCGCTGCCGGCCTTCGCGCTGGTCGGCTTCGGGCGGCGGGTCGGGGGAGAGGCGGCGCTGAAGTTCTTCCTGATGTCGATCGCCTCGACCGCGGTGATGCTCTTCGGCATCTCGCTGATCTACGGCACCACCGGCACCGTGTTCTTCCAGCAGACCAGCGCGCGGCTGGCGCAGATCTCGGCCGAGGGCGGCGCGCAGGCCACGGTCGCCGTCGCGGGGGTGGTGCTCACGCTGGTCGGTTTCGGTTTCAAGATCTCCGCGGTGCCGTTCCACTTCTGGACGCCGGAGGTCTACGCGGGCGCGCCGATCCCGGTGGCCGCGTACCTGTCGGTGATCTCCAAGTCGGCCGGGTTCGCCGGACTGATCCTCACCGTGGAACTGGCGCTGCGTGCGTACCTGCACTCGGTCGGCGTGCTGATCGGGGTGCTCGCGGCGGCGACCATGACCGTCGGCAACGTGATCGCGCTGCGTCAGCGCTCGGCGGTCCGCCTGCTGGCCTGGTCCACGGTCGCGCAGGCCGGGTACGTGCTGGTGCCGCTGGCGGTCACCCACACGGACACGAGCCTGAACCCGGTCGCCGCCTCCGTCGGCTACCTGGTGCTGTACGCGGTGATGAACCTCGGCGCGTTCGCCGTGGTCAGCATGGTCTCCGGCGGCGAGCTCGCCACCTACCGCGGCATGTACCGCGAACGGCCGCGCACCGCCCTGGCACTCGCCTTCTTCCTGCTGTGCCTGGCCGGCCTGCCGCCGGGCGTGATGGGCCTGTTCGCGAAGGTCGTCGTGTTCAAGGCGGCGGTCAGCGGCAACCTGGTGTGGCTCGCCGCGGTCATGGCCGTCAACATCGTCGTCGCGCTGTACTACTACCTGCGGTGGGCGGCCATCCTGTTCGACGTCTCACTGTTCCCGGCGCCCCAGCTCACAGCTCCCGAGCTTGCATCGCCCCAACTCGCAGCTCCCGAGCTCGCGGCGCCCCAACTCGCATCGCTCCAACTCGCGGCGCCCCAGTTTGCAGTCCCTGAGCTTGCATCGCCCCAGCTGGCGGCACCCCAGCTCGCGGTGTCCGAGAGTGCGCTGCCCCCCGCGCCTCCGCGCGCCGTACCCGCACTGGCCCCGCGCATTGCGATCGGCATCGCGTTCACGCTCGCCGTCGTATTCTCATTCTGGCCCAATCCCGCTCTCGACGCCGTTTCCTCCTGGTGGTGAAGCGGCGCCTGGAGTGCACTGCCATGGCGAGACGCTCATGGCGACAGTGTCGACGGTGAAGGCGCGGGCTCGCGACCGAGCCCGCTCGGGAACTGGTCGTGATCGTCCAAACGTTGGACGGGGTGTACCGGTTCGGGACTTTGGCGGGGTCTGCTGACGAT
>NZ_DASYZI010000261.1:0-7668 GCF_035946395.1 Actinocrinis sp. | reverse complement strand
GTCATCGACAGGGCCGCCGAACCCGGCCCGTCGAGCACGTCGAGGGCGAAGCTGACGTTGCGGCGCGGCTCGAACTCGACCGGCCAGCGCAGCGTCGTGCGCGGCCGCAGCTTCTCGATCGACGCGTTGTCGGCCGGCGGGCCCGCCGCGCCCGCCCGACCCGGCTTCACGCCGCGCGTGTCGTTGAAGAAGCAGGTCAGATCGCACAGACCATCCTGTCGGCCGCGCAGCTGCGCCATGTCCTGCTCCAACGACGCCTTGCGATAGTAGGCGTTGCGATAGGTGGACAGCGATGAGCCGAACGCCCGGCGCAGCAGCTGCGGGAAGCGGTCCGCCGCGTCCGGAAGGTGGAAGATTCCCTCCTGCGCGACCGTGCTCACCGCGCCCTGAAGGCCTGGCAGGAACCTGTTGTTGACCACGACCTGGAACACGGCGTCCGCCGATCCGGACAGCCGTGCCGCCATCGCCGAAGCCGCGGCCAGCAGCACCGAGGCGGAGCTGACCGCGTGCACCGTCGAAACCCGGTGCAGCGCGGCGGCGAGGGCCGGCGAGTCGAGCGCCGCGTTGGGGAACTTGGACTGCGCGCCGACGGCCACGTCCGTGGGGTCCGGCTCCGCGGCCGGGCGGAACATGTGCCGCGGAGCGAGGTCGAGTTTGCCGCGCCAGTGCCTGCGGGCCGCCGCGTCCTGGCGCCGCCCCCGCTCAGAGGCCTGGTACTGCGCCTCTTCGAGCGGCTGCAACCGGTCGGAGCGGCGCTGCCGCAGCTGCCGCCCGCTGGCCCCGCCGTGCGAGAGCGCCGACATGTCCTCGATCAGGTGCCGCAGGCCCCACGCGTCCACCGCGGTGTGGGAGAGCACGAACACCATGTGCCGCACCAGCCCGCCGGACTCGACCGCGCCGAAGCGGGCCGGCCACTCGTGCTCGGAGTCGAACGGCGTGGCGGCGAGCCGGGCGAGCAGCGCCCCGGCCTCGTCCTCGACCGCCTCGGCCTCGCACCGCCGCACGACCAGGACCGCGGAGCCCGAGTCGTGCACCTGCTGCACCAGCCGGCCCTCGTCGTCACCGTGCAGCGTCGTGCGCAGCGAATCGTTCAGCGGGAACAGCTCTTGCAGCGCCTTGACGATCCGTGCCGCGGGCAGCCCCGGCTCGACGGCGCCACCGCCGCAGACGTTGTACCGGGCCGCGTCGGCGCCCAGATTCCGCACGACGTCCCAGATGGCGTGCTGCCCCCAGGTGGCCGGGCCGCTTCCGGAGCGACCGGAGGAGAACGCGAACTCAAGATCAAGGTCACGCTGCGCACGCATGCTGCCGAGTCTGGCGCACCGGAGGGCGTAAGTCGACCTTTCACGACACCCTGCCGCGCTGTGATCGCTGTGGGGTGGAACATCGACAAAAGGGGAGGGTGATCTGTTATGGGTGGCTGGCCGCAATTGCGCGAGACCAGAACGATACGTGTGGGCGGCGCGCCGGGAACGGTGGTCCGCTGCGACATCAGTGATCTGCTGCTGGTCGAGCTGTCGGTGTCGGTGGCGTTCTTCTTCGAGCGCGAACTCGACGTGGACGCGCTCGCCGCCGCGCTGGCCGGCGCGCTCGGCCGCATACCCGCCTTCGGCGGCCGGCTGCGCCGCCGCGACGGTGTGCTGGAAGTCGTCTGCGACGACTCGGGCGTGCCGCTGACCGTGTACGACGTCGACGAGACCACCGCCGAGGCGATCGGCCGGATGACGCTGACGCAGTCCGGCTTCGTCGAGCACGTGGACCCGAAGGCCGCGCAGCTCGGCGAGCAGGCGCCGCTGGCGGTCCAGGTGAGCAGACTGGCCGACGGCGGCACCGTGCTCGGCTGCTCCTGGGCTCACGCGGTCGGCGACATGCGCAGTTTCATGACCCTGATGCACACCTGGTCGGCGCTCGCCGAGGGGGCGCCGCCGCCGGAGGCGGTCGTCGTCGAGGACCGCGGCGCTTATATCGACGGCGTCCTGCCGGACGAGGACAGCGGCCGTCCCGGCTTCCGCATCATCGACCGCGAAGAGATGGCCCTGCTCGACCAGGCCTTCGCCGCGGCGCCGCGCGCCAATCGCGCGGTGCAGATCTACTTCGGCGGGCCCGAAGTCGCCCGGATGAAGGAGCACTTCACGGCGGCCGCGCAGCGGCGCCTGTCGACCAACGACGTGCTGACCGCGCACCTGGTGACGTGCGTACGCCGGCTGGACGAGGACGCGCAGGTTCGCGCCCTGACGATCCCGGTGGACCTGCGGCGCTTCCTCGACCTGCCGCTCGGCGCGGTCGGCAACCTGGTCGGCGAGATCCACCTCGAATCCCCGGCGGACGCCGCGGCCGAGGATCTCGCCGCCCGCATCCGCGCTGGGGTGGACAACTTCGCCGGCGCGCACCTGAGCCTGCGCACCAGCCGCAGGCTGCTCGCGCAGCGCGGTCCTGCGCTGCTCGACGAGTGCGTGGCGCTGGGCTTCGACCCGCCGAACCGGACCTTCATGCTCAGCAACTGGAGCGGATTCGGCGTCTACGACACGGTGTTCGAGGGCTGCCGGCCGACGGCGTTCACTCCCGCGATCGGCCAGCCGCTGCCGTGGGTGGCGTGGGTCGTCGAGGGCTTCGAAGGCAGCGGGTTCCTGTGTACGCTCGTGGTCCCGGCCGCACTCGCCGGGCGGCTGCGCGGCGCGGCGGGAGCGCGGCTGCTGCACGGCTTCCGCGAACCGGGCGACGCACAGGGGTTCCCGCCGCTGGCCGGGCGGATCCGCAAACTGGCCTGAGCGCCGACGCGGGTATTGCCCTCGCGGCAGGGGTCTGCGATATTGTGCCACGAATACGGCAGAGATCTGATCAAAATTTTCATTGACTCGTACGAGTTTTGAGATCGACTCTGTCGTGCCGGTGTAGCCGGGCCTCGCTGGAGGGGGCGATCGTGGAACAGATCCTGGTTCCGTTCCAGGCGGCTGACCAGGGGCGGGGAGCGCCGTCCTGGGGTCAGCGGGACCTGTGGGGCGTCGGCGGGCACGAGGGCAGGCACGTCACCCTCGGCGGCGTGACCGCGCTGCCGCGCGGCACGAGCGTCGAAGCCGTCGCCGGCATCGTCAGCACCCTGGTGACGCGCCATCCGACGCTGCGCACCCGGTTTCACGTCGACGCGGCCCGGCGGCTGAGCGAGCAGATCGTCTCCTCCAGCGGCGAGGTCGCCCTCGCCGTTCTGGAGACGGACCACCCCGAGCAGGCGGCATTCGACGCCCTGGTCGGGTTCGACCAGGTGAGGTTCGATTTCGGCCAGGAGTGGCCGCTGCGCATGGCGGTGGTCCGGCATCGCGACGAACTGACGCACATGGTCGCCGTCTACAACCACATCGCGCTCGACGCGCGCGGCCTGGACGCGATGCTCGCGGACATGGCCGAGCGCGAGACGCCGCCGGACGGCGCCGCGGCGCTGCCACCGCTGGAACAGGCCTCCTGGCAGACCTCTGCGGCCGGCCGGCGGCAGAGCGCTCGTGCCCTGAGACACTGGGACCGCATCCTGCGCGAGGCGCCGGCGCAGCAGTTCCGCAAGCAGCGTGCTGACGCCGACTCGCCGTACGTCAAGCTGGTGCTCGAATCGGAGGCGGCGCAGCTTGCGGTCCGCGCGATAGCCGAGCGCACCCGGCAGAGCACCGGCTACGTCCTGCTGGCCGCCTACGCTGCGGCGGTCACGCACCTGTCCGGCTCGGCCCTCGTCGTGCTGCGCGTCGTCGTCGACAACCGCTTCCGGCCCGGCCTGTCCGACTCGGTCAGCGCGGTCTCGCAGATGGGTCTCTGGTCGATCGACGCGTCGGCGGCGACGTTCGACGCGCTGCTCGCTCGCGCCATGACGTCGTCGCTCGACACGTATATGAACGCTTACTACAACCCTGAGGAACGGCAAAGCCTGATCGAGTCCGTCGAGCGAGAGCGCGGTGAGCCGGTCGTCCTCGACTGCTGCTACAACGATCGCCGTCGCGGCCCCCAGGATCTGAAGCCGGCGGCGGACGGCGTGCCGACCCTGACCGGCGGCCAGAACGCGTCCGCGCCAACGGATCCGTCCGAGCCCGTCACGCGCGGCACGCTGCGCGCGGCCCTTGATCGCAGCGTGCTGCGCTGGGAGCCGTGGACGGCGCCGACGTCCCCGGTCGGCGAAACCCTCTACCTGCACATCGACGACACGCCGAACGGCCAGGGCCTGGTGTTCACCATCTGCGGCGACACCGCGTACCTGGCCCCGGCCGACATCGAACACTGCGCCCACATGATCGAGGACGTACTCGTCCAGGCCGCACTCGACTCCGGTGCGCCGATCCCCGGGTAGCCACCCGAGGACGCGAAGCCCGGTCACCCGCCGCGAAACGGGTGACCGGGCCGCGCTCTGGCTGCGGACGCTCCGATGGACGTCAGTCGGTGATGAGCGTGAACTGCTCCCACAGCCCGATCGCCGTGCGGTTGGCGATCAGCGAGGACGCGCCCGCGTTCTCCGCGGTCACGTACATGTTGTTGACCCGCGCCTGAAGGCTGATGGTGCCGTTGGAGTTGTGGATCAGATTGAAGCTCTCCCACAGCCCGATGGCGGTGCGGTTGGCGATCAGCGGCGACGCGCCGGAGTTGTCGGCGCACACGTACATGTTGTTCGCGTGGGCCCGGAAGCCGACGCTGCCGTCCGCGTTGTCGATGAGGTCGAACATCTCCCACGTGCCGATCGCCGCGCGGTTGGCGATCAGCGGCGAGGCGCCGGCGTTCTCCGCGGTGACGTACATGTTGTTCACGGCGGCCCGGAAGCTGATCACCGTCGTGCTCAGCACCGGCTGCGTCGGCCGGGTGGCGGTCAGCGCTATCTGGCCCTTGAGCATCCTGCCGCCGTCGTTGGTCAGCCGCAGGTAGTAGTCCGACGAGCAGGCGGTGCCGTCCGCGTCGAGGGCGAGCAGGCCGGAGCCCGCGGGGACCATCGCCTGCGTCTCGGCGGTCTTGGCGATCTGGTTGCCCTCGCCGTACTCGTCGAACATGGAGATGTAGATGCCCTGCACGCCGGCGCGCGCCATGTTGTAGAACTGGCGCCACATGAAGTCGCCGTGCGCACGCTGATTCGCCGAGACGTCCCCGGGCAGGACGCAGGGCTGGTAGTCGATTCCGTTGGCGTTGCAGTCGGCCTGGTCCGGCACGGTGTATGTGTTGTACGCGTTGTCGCAGTCCGTCACGTTCCCGATCGCGCCGACCATCCAGGGCGAGAGCATGTTGAACGCGTGGTAGACACCGAGGAAGCCCGAGCGCGAGCCGCCGGTGCCGGTGCGCCACTCGCGCGGCACGCCGCCGATGACGTAGCAGCCCTGACTCTTGAACCAGTTCACGACGTCGAGACAGGCCGCGGCGGTGAAGTCGTGGTTGGCGTCGTTGAAGCCGAAGCCCCAGATGCAGACCACCGGTTTGCCGTTCTGGTTCGCGTACATCGGCGAGGCGGTGTGCGCGGACATCTTGCCGGTCCAGTCGGTCTTGATCTCCGACTGCATGTTCGTCCAGCCGCTGACGTCGTACATGACGTAGAACTTGCGGCCGTAGGTCTCCGCGGCGGTACGGACCTTCCCCGCCATCGCGTCGCGCGTCGGGCCCTCGTTGCTGTTCGGGTTGAACCGCTGGAGGGCGGCCGTGTCGCAGCCGTTCTGCTGCATCCACAGGAAGTGCGTGTTGACCGTGGACTGGTCGTACGAGGAGAACAGCGTCGCGGGCTGGCCGTTGTTCAGGTT
Source organism: Actinocrinis sp. (assembly GCF_035946395.1). Lineage (NCBI taxonomy): Bacteria > Bacillati > Actinomycetota > Actinomycetes > Catenulisporales > Actinospicaceae > Actinocrinis > Actinocrinis sp. Next base: position 1,921 of record NZ_DASYZI010000261.1, on the reverse strand, counting down.
GGAGTACGCGGTCTGATACGTCTTGGCGTACTCCCGCATGTCGGGCCACGCCTTGATGTTGTTGTTGGTGGGCGAGGGGGCCTGTGACATGTTCTGGCTCCAGTGCCACCAGCCGTTGATCGGGGCGCCGTCGCCGATGCAGGCGAACCAGCCCTGGTAACCGACGGTGATCTTGCCGACGGCGTCCCCGGCCGGGCTGGCCGCCGACGCCGAAGAAGGCCACAGCGCGGTGGCGGAGATGGCGGCCGATCCGGCGACCGCGGTGACGGCGGAACCGAGGACGGCTCTGCGTGACAGGTTCATCGAGTCTCCCTTTCCGAGACGGAGGGGGAACGGTGACCGTCACCGCCGCGCCGAGCGGTAAGCGGTCGGATGAACAGCGCCCTCCTGCCGCACCGCGGTCGGCATCTGTCATCCGGACTTTCTGCGAGTCGTGATTAAACCCGCAAAGCCAGTCGGGGTCAAGTCTCTCGTATGCTATTCCTCCGATGAATGCGCAATGGCCTGGTATGCGGGTACTCGGCTCGGAACAGGTCGCGGCTGGGCGGTGAGCAGCGGCAGATAGCGCGGCGCTACCACCGTCGACAGTGCGATGATGCTGGTGGAGCGCACGACCGACGGGATGCGGTCAATCCGCAGCAGGGTCTCCTGCAAGCCCTCATTGGACGGCGCCGCCACCTTGCAGTGCACATCGCTCAGGCCGGTCGTGGCGTGTGCTTCCAGCACCTCGGGCAACCGTCCGAGCTCTTGCGCGATCTCGTCGAGCCGGCCCTGGGCGATCTCCAGGGTGACGAAGGCGAGCACCGGGTATCCGGCGGCGGCCAGGTCGATGTCCGGGCCGTGCCCGATGATCACGCCGTCCGTTTCGAGGCGCTGCACACGCGCCTGGACGGTCGCGCGGGAGACCTTGGTGATCCGGGACAGCTCCAGGAAGCCGGCCCGCGGGTTCTCGGCGAGCGCGCGGATCAAGAGCACGTCCAGCTGATCCAATTTCCTGCGCGATTGCTCCATCCCGGTGCCCTTCCCGAACAAGATGCTGTGCAGATTGTCTAGCTTATTACATCGAACTTGTCATAGAGCAGAGCTGAGTCATCTACTACTGCTCATCCACGGTGATACGGGTGCAGCTCAAACTCCCCTGGATCCCGGTGTCCCATATCCGGCATTGGAGGCAGGCGATGACGCAGTCAGCCCAGACGATGCGGGCCGCGCAGATGACCCAGACTTGGCAGACGGACGCGCTGATCGGCGCGGTCGCGCACGACGTCGCCACCGACCCGTTCCCGGTCATCGGCATGGACCACGTGCGCTTCTACGTCGGCAATGCCAAACAGGCGGCCCACTACTACTCCGCGGCCTTTGGTATGACCTGTGTGGCCTACCGGGGTCCGGAGACCGGCAGCCGCGACGTCGCCGAGTACGTGCTGACCTCGGGCAAGGCACGCTTCCGGATCACCGGCGAGGTCCGCGCAGGCTCACCGGCCGGCGCGTCGGTCGCCGCGCACGGCGACGGCGTGACGGACCTCGCGATCGAGGTGCCCGACGTGGACAAGGCGATCGAGCACGCCCGCACGCACGGCGCGACCGTGCTGCGTGAGGCCGAGGACCTTGAGGACCAGTACGGCACCGTGCGGATCGCCGCGCTGGCCACCTACGGCGAGACCCGGCACACGCTGGTGGACCGCTCCCGCTACGACGGGCCGTTCCTGCCCGGCTTCGTCCGGGCCGAGCCGCTGTTCCGGGCCAAACCGGCCGGCCACCCGGTCCGCTACTTCCAGGCGATCGACCACTGCGTCGGAAACGTCGAGCGGATGGCGCAGTGGGTGGACTTCTACAACCGGGTGCTCGGCTTCACCAACCTCAAGGAGTTCATCGGCGACGACATCGCCACCGAGTACTCCGCGCTGATGTCGAAGGTGGT
>NZ_DASYZI010000260.1:0-15427 GCF_035946395.1 Actinocrinis sp. | reverse complement strand
AACTCGGCCGTGGGGCCGAAGGCGAGCCCGGGCACGAGTGCGAGCCCGACGGCCGGTCCGACCTCCAGTGCGACACCGAGCCCGGTCCCGAGCGCGAGCGGCTACGCGCTGAGTAAGGCTTCGAAGCCGCTTTCCACCGAGCGGGCCGCCGCATCGGATTCCGCTATGGCCTCGGCCCCCACCGGGTCGCGTCCGGCGCGCGTTCACGGTCGCGCATAGGACAATCCGTCACCCGCATGGCTCACATGAACCACGGTGCCGGTACACGCGTGATAAGACCGGAGTACTGGGACAGAACAAGTTTGCGCCTATGCTTCCGGCCCACGGGGCCGGGGCAGGGCCGCAGCACAGTTTCGAACGCACGCGGACGGGCATGGAGGACGCCTGGTCGGCCGACGGCGATCGGCGGTGGCCGGTCGCGGATCGAGGGGCGAACGGGTGAGTGACATCAGGCGCAACAGGCGCGACCGGACCACGGAGGCTCTGGACGAGTATCTGCGCGCCTTGGGGCAGGCCGCGCGGGACCAGGCGGTGGCCGAGGCCGAGGAGGAGATCTGCCGCGCGTGGGACGACGAACTCGTGCGGGTGCAGGGAATGACGGAGGCCGCGCTCACCGCTGCCGACGCGGCGTGTCAGGCCGCGCTGATCCTGGTGCGCACGCACCAGCGTGACGGAGACCTCAGTGCTCTGCTGCACGCGCAGGACCGGCTGGAGAAGGCGCGGGAACAGCGCAGGCGCAGCGATGAGGCGGCGCAAGTCCTGCTCGTGGCGATCGACGAGGAACTGGACCTGCTCGCGCTCGCGGCCGAGGAACGCGAAACCGTGGCGCTGGCCAATCGGATCTGGGTCTCGTCGGCCGGCCGCGCGGTCTACGTGGCCGGGGCGGAATAGGTTCCGACACGGGTACGAACACGGGCACGGACCACGGCGGCGGACGACTGACGACGGGACAGCGTCAACGGAGCCATTGCGACGAGTCGTGCTCGGTGCTGACTGAGCACTGATGACTGAGTCGGACGATGCTGTCCGGGTGCTGTGTCCCGGCCATCACGTGCTTGTCACTGTCACCATTACGATCACCGTCACCGTCACCGTCACCGTCACCGTCGGCGTGGTTCGCGGCCGTGCGGCTGCTGGGGTGCCGGGTGGGCGACCGGATCCGGGATCGGCGCGCGCATCGGTTCGCCGGGGGTCAGCGTGAACGTGTGGTCGTAGTGCCGAAGTTCCAGCTTCTCCAGCCGTTCGGCGCGATCCGGTTCGGCGGAGCCGCTGTCCAGCGTGTACGTCGCCTCGCCCTTCTTGATCTCCACTGTCAGCACCCTGCCCTGAAGCAGCAGCCGGAAGCACAGCCGGTCCCAGCCGACCGGCAGGCGCGGCGCGAACAGCAGGCCGTCCTCGCGGTGACGCATGCCGCCGAAGCCGGCCACCAGCGCGATCCAGCTGCCCGCCAGCGCGGCGAGGTGCAGGCCGTCTGCGGTGTTCTTCTCCAGGTTCGCCAGATCCATCAGCGCGGCCTCGCCGAGATAGTCGTAGGCCAGCCGCAGATGCCCGACCTCCGCCGCGACCACCGCCTGACTGCACGCCGACAGCGACGAGTCGCGCACGGTCAGCCGCTCGCAGTACTCGAAATCGCGCGCCTTGTCGCGGGCGTCGAACGCGTCACCGCGCAGATGCAGCGCCAGCACGAGGTCGGCCTGTTTGATCACCTGCTTCCGGTAGAGCTGGAAGTACGGGAAGTGCAGCAGCAGCGGATACTGGTCCGCCCCGGTGTTCTCGAAGTCCCAGAACTCGTGGTCTGTGAAGCCGTCCGCCTGCGGGTGCACGCCGCGCGTCTCGTCGTAGGGCACGTACATGCCCTTCGCCGCGGCGCGCCAGTGGTCCGCCTCCTCGGGCGTCACGCCGAAAGCCCGCGCCTGCTCGGGATCGTGGGTCACCGCGTCCGCGGCCGCCTGAAGGTTCTGCTGCGCCATCAGGTTCGTGTACACGTTGTTGTCGGCGAGGGCGCTGTACTCGTCGGGGCCTGTCACGCCCTCGATGCGGAACTGGCCCGCGCCGTCGAAGTGGCCCAGCGAGCACCACAGCCGCGCCGTCGAGACGAGCAGTTCGAGCCCCGCCGTGCGCGCGAAGTCCTCGTCGCGTGTCGCCCGCAGATAGCGCAATACCGCGTCGGCGATGTCCGCGTTGATGTGGAACGCCGCCGTCCCCGCCGGCCAGTAACCCGAGCATTCCTGCCCTGAGATGGTCCGCCACGGGAACGCCGCTCCGGCCAGGCCGAGCTGCGCAGCCCGGTCACGCGCCGCCGGCAGCGTGGAGTGCCGCCAGCTCAGCGCGTGCTTGACCGCGTCGGGCGCCATGTACGTCAGCACCTGGAGCACGAAGCTCTCGGTGTCCCAGAAGGCGTGGCCGTCGTAGCCGCTGCCGGTCAGCCCCTTGGCCGCGATCGCCCGCTGTTCGGCCCGCGCGCCGGCCTGGAACAGGTGGAACAGCGCGAAGCGCACCGCCTGCTGGATCTCCGGATCCCCGTCGATCTCCACGTCCGCACGCGACCAGAACTCGTCGAGGCAGGTGCGCTGCTCGGCCAGCAGGCCCTCCCAGCCGGTCTGCAACACCGCGCTGAGCGCCGCGTCCACCTGGTCGCGCAGGGCGGGCAGCGAGCGCGTGGTCGACCAGCCGTAGCTGACGAACTTGACGAGCCGCAGCGTCTCGCCCGGCTCCAGCAGCGCGGCCACGGTGAACCGGCCGAGGTCCTGGGTGCTCATCACCTTGCTCAGGACATCCTTCGGGCACTGCACGAGGTGCTCCATCGCCGCGCCGACGCGCACCTTGCTGTGGCGCACTGTGTGCACCATGGTGACCCGGCCGTCGTACTGCTCGCTCAGATCACCCACCAGCGGCGAGGAGAGCACCGCGGCGGTCCGGGGGTCCTCGTTGGCCGCGGGCAGTTCCTCGTTGGCGATCAGCTCCGACTGCACCACGATCCGCGCCGGGCCGTTGACCGGCTCGACCTCGAAACAGACCGCGGCGACCGCCCGCTGGGTGAGCGAGACGACCCGGGTCGTGCGCACCCGCACCGACCGCCCGGTCGGCGACTCCCACTCGGCGTCGCGCCGCAGCACCCCGTCGCGCAGGTCGAGCGTGCGCTCGTGCGAGACCAGCCTGCCGTAGCGCACATCGAACGGCTCGTCGTCCACCAGCAGCCTGATCAGCTTGCCGTTGGTGACGTTGATCACCGTCTCGCCCGAGTCCGGGTAGCCGTAGCCCGCCTCGGCGTAGGGGAGCGGACGCAGCTCGTAGACGCCGTTGAGGTACGTGCCGGGCAGTCCGTGCGGCTCGCCCTCGTCGAGGTTCCCGCGCCAGCCGATGTGCCCGTTGGACAGCGCGAACAGTGACTCCGAGTGCGGCAGCACGCTGAGATCGAGCTCGCTCTCGCGCAGGCACCACGGCTCGGTCTGGAAGACGGGATGCTCGATCACGGTGTTTCCATCATTGCTGCGTCTCCATCATCGCTGTGTCGCCGACATCGCTGTGTTCCAGACATCACTGTGTTCCTGACACCACTGTGTTCCCAGCATTGCCGTGTTCTCATCATCGGTGTCTGCGACGACGGCGCTTCCACCATCAACGCCCCTATCATCAGCGCGTCACCAGCAGCTGATCGAGGTCCTGCACCACGATGTCGGCGCCGTGGCCGTACAGCGCCTCGGCCTGCCCCAGTCGGTCCACCCCGACGACGCGGCCGAAGCCCCCGGCGCGTCCGGCCTGCACCCCCGCCTGCGCGTCGTCGAACACCGCCGCCTGCGCGGCCTCGGCGTCGAGCGCGCGAGCCGCGGCCAGGTAGCTGTCCGGTGCCGGCTTGCCCGGCAGCTTCCGCGTGTTCAGGTCGTTGCCGTCGAAGGTGGTGTCGAACAGCTCCGCCATGTCGGCCGCGGCGAGCACCGCGGCGCAGTTCGCGCTCGACGTGACGACTCCCGTGCGCAGCCCTGCCGAGCGCGCGGCGCGTATGTAGCGCACGGAGCCCTCGTAGCGCTGGACTCCCGCGGTCCGCACCAGTTCGTTGAACGCCTCGTTCTTCGCGTTGCCGACGCCCTGTACCGTTTCGGCGGTCAGCGGATCGTCCGGCTCGCCCTCCGGCAGGTCGATGCCGCGCGCCATCAGGAACGACCGCACGCCGTCGGCGCGCGGCTTGCCGTCCACACAGAGCTCGTAGTCCTTGACCTCGTCGAATGGCTCGAACGGCTGCGACATGCGCACGCTGCGCCTCCGCAACAGGTTGTCGAAGGTCTGTTTCCACGCCGCCGCGTGCACGGTCGCGGTCTTCGTCAGCACGCCGTCCATGTCGAACAGGCAGACGCGGATCGCCGCGTTCAGGCCGAGGCTCACAGCCGCTGCGCTCGGATCATGTGTTGGTTCGGGCTCGTGTTTCGCGGTCACGGGTCGGGACCTCCTTCGTGCCGATGCGGCGGCAGCAGGTATTCGCAGCTTATGCGGATACGGCGGTGGGAGCTGCCCGAGGCGCCCGCGAGTGCGCGCTCGACCGCTCACGTTCGGTAGTGCCGCCCCAGATTCCGTACAGTTCGCCGGTCCGCAGCGCGTATGTGCGGCAGGCTGCGCGGACCGGGCATCGCGCGCAGATCGCCTTGGCCGCGGTCTCGCGTAGCCGCCGCTGGTGCGGGTTCTCGTTGTCGGGCGCGAAGAAGAGCGAGGGGTTCTCGCCGCGGCAGGAGCCGCTCTCCCGCCACGCCTCGTCCTGCCACTGCTGCGGGGCCGGACCCTTGCGCGGCCGGGCCGCGCGGGTCGTCGGCCTCTCGCTGTGCTGCGCGGGCTGGTCAACGCGCGTCGTAGGGCTCTGGCGCAATACGGCCGGATACGGACGCGCGGGCGTCTGGAGCGGGACCATGGCGTGCTCCTCTCCCACCAGGAGAAAACGTGCCGACGGAAATAGCGGGCCGCGAGAAGGCGGCCGCCGTCCGAATCTCCGTTCTGCGCGCGCGCAAACGGCGGCGACGCGGTCACCTGCGCCGTCGCGCCGCACTCCGGTTTCTGCTGCGGTGTCTGCAAGTGGGGCATCCGCTGCGGCGGGTTCGGCGGTCGCGCCGATGGGCCCGTTTGACCTTCCCGATCGCGGCAATCCGGAGACGCACAGCGACGAGACGGAAAAACGTGTGCCCGCGAAAAAAGACATCGGCGTCGCGCCGTGCGGCCGGGTGCGGGTTGCCACGCCCCCGGCATGCTGCCGCGCGGTCGCGACGGCGGTATGGTGAGGAGCGGGATCCTTATTATTCGTACACGAATACAAGGGGATTGCAGGAATGGACCGGTTCGCCGTGAGCGTCGGGGAGTCCGGCGCGGGCAGGATGGTCGTGACCGTGCGGGGCGAGCTGGACCTGGCAACCGCCGACCGGCTGTGGACCGAGCTGGAGCCCCTGCTCCTCCCGCGGGCCGTGGTGGTGCTCGACGGCGCCGGGATCACCTTCATGGACTCCAGCGGCCTGCGCGTGCTGCTCCAGGCAGGCAAGCGCGCGGCGGCCGACGGCGCGGCCTTCAGGCTCGTCGCCCCGCAGCCCGCGGTGCGGCGCGTCCTTGAGCTGGCCGGGACCGGCGGCCATCTGGAGACTTGGGACAGCGTGCCCGCCGCGTTGGGCAGCTAGCGGGTGTTTGAGAGGTGAGGCCGGGGTCGCGTCGCCTGTCGCGCACGCTCGCCGCGTTGCCGGACTGTTCCCAGACGACCAGTCCGGGAACAATCCTCCGCCTTGCGGTCACACGCGCCATGCGCCGCGCCCTGATCCAACCCCATCTCTCAAACGCCCGCGAGCAGTACTCTCGCTCTTTCTGACCGCGAACGGCGGTAGCGATCAGCAACTGTGATCAGCAACAGCGATCAGCCGCAACTCGGAGGGACCGGAGCGATGCAGCAGCAGAACCCAGCCGAGCCCGATCGGCTGCCCAGGCCGCGCACCGTGGTGCTGGTGATCCCGGCGGACCGTGAGCAGGTCGTGCTGGCCCGCTCGGTGGTCGGGCACATCGCGGCCCGGCTCGGCCTGTCGGTGGCGGAACTGGCCGACCTGCGCCTTGCGGTGGACGAGGCCTGCGGACTGTTCCTGCTGGCCCCCGGCTTCGGCGGCGCGGGGGAGACGGTCGAGTGCCGGTTCGAGGAGAGTCCGGGCTCGCTGTCGGTGACGGTGTCCGCGCCGATGCCGCCGTCGGTGCAGCCGGACGTCGACGACATCGGCTGGCTCATGCTCAGCGCGCTGGTCGACGAGCTGACCTGGAAGGCCGAGCACGGCGTGGCCCGGATCACCCTGGTCAAGCATCTCACCGTGCGGGGGGGCTGATGGGTCGGGCCGAGACGGCGCACGACGACCTGCACCGCCCGGACGGGATGAACGAACTGCCCGCGCAGCACCTGGCGGGCGGACTACCGGCCGAGGCCGACTCGGCGCCGCAGCTGCGGGCGCCCGAGGCCTCTCCGCACGCCGAGCGGCGCGCGGAGACGATGCGGATCTTCCGGCGCATGCGCACACTGCCGCCGGGCGACCCGGACCGGGAGCGGCTGCGCGCCGAGGTGATAGAGGACCACATGGCCTACGCCCGGCGGATCGCCGCGCGCTACGGCGGGCACGGCGAGATCGTCGAGGACTTCGTGCAGGTCGCCTACCTGGGCCTGGTCAAGGCGGTCGACAACTTCGACCCCGAGCACGGCACCGGGTTCCTCGGCTACGCCACACCGATGATCATGGGCGAGATCAAGCGGTACTTCCGGGACTCGACCTGGGACGTACACGTACCGCGCCGTATGCAGGAGCTGTCCACCTCGCTGCGAAAAGCCACCGAGGCGCTGACTCAGGAACTCGGGCACTCGCCGAGCGTCGATGAGTTGGCCAAACACATCCGGGCGACGCCGGAGGAGGTCGTCGAGGCGATGGACGCCGCCTCGGCGTACACGACGGCCTCCCTCGACCGGCCTGTGCGCGTGGACGCCGCCGAGGGCGCGAGCCTGGCCGAGTTCGTCGGCATGGACGACCCGCGGTTCGAGGCGGTGGTCAACCGGGAGGTGCTCAAGCCCCTGCTGGCAGGGCTCGGCGAGCGGGACAAGCGGATCCTGATGATGCGCTTCTTCCGCGGCATGACCCAGTCGCAGATCGGCGAGGAACTGCACGTCTCGCAGATGCAGGTCTCCCGGCTGCTGACGCGCATCCTGGACGACCTGCGCGCGGGGTTCGATTAACCGCGCCCGACCGACGGGGGCGACCGACCTCGCTTCCGCTTCGAGGAGTCTTCATCCGTTTGCGGCGAGCACGCACCACATATCTCTTGCCGCCGTGCGAATCCGGGGTCACGCCCCAGGACTCGGCGAGGCGAGAGACGACGTCCATCCCGTTCCCGCCGATCGTGCGCAGCGCGGGCGGCACCACCGTGGGCATTTCGCCGCTACCGTCTCTCACCTGGATCATCAGCCAGCAGTCGCGGCCGCGGATCCTGTGAGTTCTGATATGTGGATCCTGATGCGGCGACCGGTGCATGCCTGCTTCGCAGAGCCTGAATACCACCGCGCCCGCAGCCTTGCGCCGCTGTTCGAAGAGCCCCTTTCGCACGGAGCGGGCGTCGTGGCCGTGCTGCCCTCGGCCGGACGGCGCCGAAGAGCCACCATGGTTTGGTCGCTCCTGCATAATGCAACGGACCGAAACCGATCGGCACCACTGGAGCGGGAGGCGGAATGGCTCGTGCGGGCGATGTGCCACGTGACGAGTCCGCCGCGCGCGTGCCCCATTCGGGTGAAGAGGCGACCGCCGACGCGGCGGCAGGGGCGCAGAACGCCCAGGTCGAGGCTGCCCGAACGGAGGCCGGCCGGTCCGACGCCGGCGAACCCGCCGCGGTCGTCGACGCGCTCGGCCGGGTCATCGAGGAGCAGCGCAGGGCCGAGGCCGTGCTGGAGGCCCGCTTCCTCGAACACGGGCTGATCGACCAGGCCGTCGGCGTGCTGGTCGCCCGGTTGGAGTGCGGCCCGAAGGAGGCGTTCGACCAGCTGCTGGAGATCGAGCGCCGTTCCGGCCGCGACCTGCTGGAGGTGGCCGGGGAACTGGTCGGCCAGCAGACCACCGCGCGCACCCGGGCCGGCATGGGCGAAGCCGTGCCGGTGTACGGTCCCGGCGTCTACCGGCTCGCACGCAGCGAGGACGGGGACGGGCTGGCCCGGATGCTGCTCGCCGACACCCTCGCCTGGTCCGGCGCCGTCGAGGCGGCGGTCGCGCTGATCCAGCCGGACGGGGCGCTGGAGCTGATCGGCTCGGCCGGGCTGCCGCTGCGCGTGGCCAGCCAGTGGCGGCGCATCCCGCCGCTGACGAACTGCCTGCTGAACGCGGCGATCCGGGACCAGGCCCCGGTCTGGGTGGACGCCGCCGACCGCGGGGCCGACGCCGCGGACGCCCCGCTGGTGCTGGGGCCGGCGGGCTCCGGCGGAACGACGCCGAACCCGGTGCACGTCGCCGTTCCGCTGCGGCTCGGCCGCGGGCTGATCGGCGCCGTGGAGATCGGCTGGCCGGCCAACACCGCGTTCAGCGCCGACGTGCGCCACGAGATCGTCGGACTGGTCGAGTCCGCCGCGCACGCCGTGGTGCGCGCGCGCAGGCTGGCCGCTGAGCTCACGGAGCGGCGCGCGGCCCTTGAGGACGCCGTCGCGATCGACCGGCTGCGCGAGATCATCGACGCCACCTGGGAGCCCGCACTGCTGGTCGCGCCGATCCCGGACGGGCGGAGCGCGGTCAGCGACGTGCGCCTGGTCGGCATCAACCGCGCCGCGCGCGACCTTTCGACCGGCGGCGCCACGACCCCGGATCCGCTCGGCCGGCGGCTGACCGAGTTGTTCCCGTGGATGGTGGCCTCCGGGGCCTTCGACGCGCTGCGCGCGGTGCTGGTCAGCGGAATCCCGTTCCGCGACCCGGCGCACACCTACGTGGAGCCGACCGGGGAGGGCGGGCGCACCCGGACGATCTCGATCGGCGCGACCCGCCTGCACGAGTCGCTGCTGTACGTGGCACTGCGCCCGACCGAGGAGCAGCACGGCGATCAGCACGAGGTGGCCGCGAGGCTGCGCCGGATGGCCGAGACCGGGTCGTGGGAGTGGAACCCGGCGGCCCGCCTGGTGCACTGGTCCGCCGAGGCACTGATGGCGTTCGGCGCCCGCACCGCACCCGGTCCCGCCCCGGAGGACCGGCCGCCGTACACCGTGCATCCCGACGACCAGGTCGAACACGACCGGCTGATGCGCACCCTCGCGCGCGACGGCCGTCCGGCCCGCGGCGAGTTCCGCGTGGTGCGGCCGGACGGCGCGGTGCGGCACATCCGGATCGTGGGCGAGCCGATCATCGGCCAGGGCGGCGCGGTCGGCTCCGTGTTCGGCACCGTGCAGGACGTCACCGAGCGGCGCCGGGCGCAGACCGCGCTGGAGATCGCGCACATCCAGCTGGCCGCGCAGCGCAGCCGGGCCGAGTCCGAGCGGCAGTTGGCGAACCTGTTGCAACAGGTGATCATGCCGGTCGAGCCGGTGCGAGTGCCCCGCTCGGCCGGCCTACAGATCGCCGCGCGCTACCGGCCGGCCAGTCCGGGCGCCGGGGTCGGCGGGGACTGGTACGGCATCTTCCCGCTGCCGGACTCCCGGCTGCTGCTGAACGTCGGCGACATCGCGGGCCACGGCTTCGCCGCGGCGACCGCGATGGCGCAGCTGTTCCACGCCCTGCACGGCCTCGCGCTGACCGGCGCGGACAGTGCGAAACTGCTGCGCTGGCTCAACGCGGTGACCTGCTCGCTGCCGACCTTCACCATCGCCAGCGCCTGCCTCGCGCTCTACGATCCGGCCGACCGGCGGCTGCGCATCGCCAACGCCGGACACCCGAGCCCGGTGCTGGTGCGCGGCGGCGAGGCGCGCACGGTCCCGAGGCCCGCGGGCACGATGCTCGGCGTGGACGCGAACGGCGAGTACGACGAGGTCGCCATAGTCCTCGAACCCGGCGACGTGCTGCTGCTCTACACCGACGGCCTGATCGAGCGGCGGCGGCACAGTCCCGACGAGAACGTCGCGCGGCTGCTGGCCGAGGCCTCTCCGACCGAGCCCGACCTCGACGCCTACGTGGACCGGATCCTGGAGCGCGTCGAGTCGGACACCGACGACGACACCTGCATCCTGGCCGTGCGCTTCAACTGAGCGGGTCCGGCTGTTCCAGCCGACCGAGTCGGCCGGGCTGTCGTGCTGTCGGGCTGTCGTCAGCCGCCGATCACCGTGCCGATCACGCTGAGCAGCACGTCCACCTCGACCGGCTTGACGACGTGCTCGTTCGCCCCGGCCGCCAGGCTGCGCTCCCGATCGCCGCGCATCGCCTTCGCAGTGACCGCGATGATCGGCAGTCCGGCGAACTGCTCCAGACTGCGGATGTATTCGATGGCTGTGTAACCGTCCATGCCGGGCATCATCAGGTCCATCAGCACGAGCCTGATGTCCGGATTCGCGAGCAGCGTCTCGATGCCCTGGCGGCCGTTGTCGGCGTGCACGACGGACAGGCCGTGCAGCTCCAGCATGCTGGTCATCGCGAAGACGTTGCGCACGTCGTCGTCGACGACCAGCACCTTCTCGCCGTGGAAGCGTACGGTCGACTGGCCTTGCTCTGCGTTGAGCGACAGTTCGATGGCCGAGCCGGGCAGCGCGGTGAGCAGGTGCAGCGTGAGCCGCTCGACGGCTTGCGCGCGTGAACCGACGATCTCGATCCGGGGCGCTGCGCCGGCCGGAGCCTCAAGCCGCGCCGCGGCGCCGCTGCCCGCGCCGGCCTCGTAAGCCAGCACCGGGACCGCCGGAGCGTACTCGGCGACCGTCGAGAGCAGTGACTGCACCTGTGCCTGCGGCATGCTCAGGTTGACCAGCGCGCCGACGACCTCCCGGCCGGTGAGCGCCTGCCGGACCTCGTCCGAGGCGCCGTCGTGCACGGTCAGCACCTCGACCCGGCCGCGCATACCGGTGAGGCCGTCCAGGGCCGAACGCGCGGCGTGTTGCATCGCCCGCGCCCTGCGCGGCTCGGCGACCAGCAGCACGCCGGCCTGCGGCGCCTGCGAGCCGAGGCCGTAGTCCTCGTCCTCCTCGGCGGGCGTGGCGGGCCGGTCGGCCGGTGACGCGACGTCGGGGTCCGCGACGACCGGGAGGGTCAGGGTGAACGTGCTCCCCTGGCCGGGGGTACTGCGCACGGCCAAGCTCCCGCCGAGCAGCCGGGCCAGTTCCCGGCTGATGGACAGCCCGAGCCCGGTCCCGACGAACCGCTGGCCGCTGAACGCGTCGCCGTGCTGGAACGGGTCGAAGACCGCCTGCTGCCGCTGCGCCGCGATGCCGATCCCGGTGTCGCGCACGGCGAAGCGCAGCAGCCCGTGCTCGTCCGGGTCGCGGGAGACCTCCAGGGTCACTGAGCCGTGCTCGGTGAACTTCACCGCGTTGGACAGCAGGTTGCGCAGGATCTGCTGGAGCCGGTACTCGTCGGTGGCGATGGAACGCGGGGTGTCGTCGGCGATCCGCACGTTCAGTTCCAGGCCCTTCTCGGCAGCTTGCGGCCGGAAGGCAGCCTCGGCCTCGGCGACCAGCCTGGCCGGCGCGACGTGCTCAGCGCGCACCTCCAGTTGGCCGCTCTCCACCTTCGAGAGGTCCAGCAGGTCGTTGATCAGGTGGAGCAGATCCTGCGCCGCGCCGTGGATGGTGTTGGCGAAGTCCAGCTGACGCGGGGTGAGGTTCCCCTCGGCGTTGGCGGCCAGCAGCTTGGCCAGGATCAGCACACTGCTGAGTGGGGTGCGCAGCTCCTGCGAGATGTTCGCCAGGAACTCGGCCTTGGCCTTGGAGGCCGCCATGAGCTGCTGGTCGCGCTCCCGCAGGCTGAGCTGGGCCTGCTCGACCTGCGTGACCTTGGCCGCGATCTCCCGTTCCCGCCGCTCCAGCGACTGCTCGGCGCGCGCCGCGGACCCGGCGCCCGAGGCCGCGCCCGCCACGTCTGCGGTCGTGGTCGGCTCGTGGCCACGGCCCGGTACTTCGCCGTCGGCCAGGCCGGCCGCCCGGCCGCTCGGCACCTGGCCGGTCGACGCCTGCCCGGTCAGCGCTTGACTGGTCAGCGTCTGGTTGCGCCCCGCCAGCAGGTCGAACAGCGCGCCGAGCTCGGCCAGTTCGTCGTCCCCGGAGACCTCCGCGCGCGCCGCGAGGTCTCCGTCGCGCACCGCCCGCATCGCGGCGAGCAGCCGCGCCAGCCGCGGATCGGGCACCAAGGTCAACGCATACCTCCCGGCGAACCCCGGCGGGCGGGGAACCTTACTCGCAGCGTTCTTAGATTGAGTGTTCCAGGATCGAGTGCCCTGGCCGGACGCGCCACTGCCGCGGAACGTCGTCCGAAGCGTCCTGGTCGCACTATATCCGCCTACCAGGCACCCGCAGCCGCGCTCCAGTGCTCGTCGCCGGAGCGATGGCACACGTGTGCGGACGACCGTCCGCGCGCCGCCACGGCGGAAACCGAGCCGAAACACCCGGGTAACGGGGAAAGACGGTTGTCCGGCGACGCTGAGGGCACGCTTTCGGCAGGCCTTCGCCGCGGCTGCTCGGCGCGACTGGGCAAACACGTCAGAACACAGGATTGACCATGCCTTTACCAGACCCTCCTCGACCCTGATAGTGAGCGCATGACCACGACCCCGCCCGCCGCCCACGCGCTGGCCGATCCGGAGCTCATCGCAGCGTACGGCGATCACGTCCTCGCCGTCGAACCCACCGGGGCCGAGCCGGTCCCCGCCGGGGCCAGGCACGGCAACCCGCTGCAACTGTTGTGGACCTGGACCTCCCCGAACATGGAGTTCGCCACCGTCTTCATCGGCGTGCTCGCGGTCGGCGTCTTCCACCTGGCGTTCTGGCCCGCGGTGCTGGCGCTGGTCCTCGGCACCGGGCTCGGCTCGGTGGCGCACGCCTTCCTCGGGCTGGCCGGGCCGCGCTTCGGCGTGCCGCAGATGGTCGCCGGGCGCAGCGCGTTCGGCTTCCGCGGCAACGCGCTGCCCGCCGGCCTCAACGCGCTGACCGCGGGCATCGGCTGGTTCGCGGTCAACAGCGTGAGCGCCGCGTACGCTCTCAACACCCTGCTGGCGTGGCCGCTGCTGCTGTGCCTGTTCATCGTGGTCGTGCTGCAAGTCGCCATCGCGTACTTCGGCCACAACTTCATCCACACCGCGGAGCGGTACACCTTCCCGGTGCTGACCGTGATCTTCGTCGTCGCGTCGATCGTCATCCTGGCCAAGTCGCATCCGGGCACCGCCAACGGCGCGGGCGCCTTCCCCGGGGCGTTCTGGCTGACCGCGGGCGCGGCGTTCGGTTACGCCGCCGGGTGGACGCCGTACGGCTCGGACTACACGCGCTACCTGCCGAAGGAGACGGCCAAGTGGAAGGTCGCGCTGTGGCCGGGGCTCGGCGTGTTCCTCTCCTGCGTGGGCCTCGGCATCGTGGGCGCCGCCTCCGTGACGGTCGCCATCCCGGCGGACGTCGCGGCGAAACTCTCGCTGACCGGCGCCTTCACCTACGGCCTGCCGACCTGGCTGGCCAACCTCACGCTGCTGGCGATCGCGGTCGGCGGCATCGCGGCGAACGCGCTGAACATCTACTCCGGCACGCTGTCCTTCGTGGCGATGGGGATCAAGCTGCCGCCGATCGTGCGCCGGGCCACGGTGGCGCTGGTCTTCGGCGCGGCGGGCACCGCGGTGGCGTGGAGCGGCCTGAGCGACTCGGCCGGCAAGTACGAGAACTTCCTGCTGGTCATCACGTACTGGATCGGCCCGTGGCTGGCCGTGGTGTTCACCGACCGGCTGCTGCGCCGAGGCCAGTCCGACGCGCAGGTCGGCGCGCTGTTGCAGGACACGAGGTTCCGCCTGTGGGCCGGACCGCTCGCGATGGCCGCCGGTACGGCTCTGGGCGTGTGGCTGTTCTCCAACCAGACCGAGTACGTCGGCGTCGTGCCCAGGCATGTCCCGGGCATCGGCGACCTGGCTTTCGCGGCCGGTTTCCTGATCGCGGGCGCGCTGTACCTGGTGCTGCTGCGGATTCCCGGACTGGGCCCGGCAAGCGCCACCGTCGCCCCAGCAGCAACGGCGGCCCCGGCGGACGTGGTCTGATCCCCCGTCGGCGCTGTTTCAGCCGCTGTTCCGGTGCGTCGGGGATCAGTTCGAGTCCGAAGTCGGATTCGGCGCCGTAGTCGTAGCCGGGGCGCATGAGGTGCGCCCCGGCCATCTCGACCAAGTGCGGGTACTCGTGCGCCGGAAACAGGTCGGGGCAGTCCGCGTGCCGGTCTGGCCCGCGGCAAGATCGCCGTCACGATCTGACCGGCGCGCTCCGCGGACCGTCCCTCGGCTTCGGCGCGCAGTAGTGTGCATCACGTTGCAACTTTCCGCTCGTTGCGTGTGGGATTCCGGGGCAGCGAGAGTATGGGTATGACGACGGACAATGGTGATGCGGGTGTGACGAGCCAACTCGCGGTCGCGTTGGACGAGGCGCGCGCCGGACTGGCGGAAGGCGGCATCCCGATCGGCGCGGCGCTGTTCGGCCCGCGCGGCGAACTGCTCGGCCGCGGCCACAACCGGCGCGTCCAGGACGGCGATCCCTCGATGCACGCCGAGACCGCCGCTTTCCGCGCGGCAGGCCGGCTGCGCGACTACCGGCACACCACGATGGTCACCACGCTCTCACCCTGCTGGTACTGCTCCGGGCTGGTGCGCCAATTCGGCATCGGCCACGTCGTCGTCGGCGAGTCGGAAACGTTCCACGGCGGCCATGAGTGGCTGGCCGAGCACGGCGTGCGGGTGACCCTGCTCGACGACCCCACGTGCAAGACCCTGATGCGCGACTTCATCGCCGCGCGCCCCGAGCTGTGGTTCGAGGACATCGGCAGAGTCACGGAATGATCGGGAAGCTCGGCGACACGGTGACCAGGATCGGCGACTGAGTGCCGCTCGGTTCGACGGTGAAGACCACTGGCGAGAAGTTGATGGTCACGGTGATCGCGTCGGACTGATTCGGCGTCATCCGCCCGCCAGCCGTCGGCGACGCGGTTGGCGGCAGGTTGGACGGCGGCGGTGGCGGGATGACGATCGTGTAGCCGCTGACCGGGCCGCCGCGTGCGTTGAGCTTGAACGTGCCCGTATACATGCCGTTGCCGTCCGAGCTCGCGACGACGAATATCGGGACTGCGACGAGCGTCCCCTGAGGCGGTGGCGGACTCGGGCTCGGCGACGGGGATCGGCTTGGCGAGCGCGACGGCTTGGCGGACGTCATGATCACGATGATGCTCGGGCTCGGGGTGACCGACGGGCTCGGGCTTGCTGATCGTGAACTCGGCGTCTCGATCACCATCGATGACTGAGTGTCCAGAACCACGACCAC
>NZ_DASYZI010000259.1:0-2060 GCF_035946395.1 Actinocrinis sp. | reverse complement strand
AAGCCTGTTCGGAGGTGGCCTCACGGTCGACGGTGTGGCGGCGCGTGTTGTGGTTGAGGACTCGCCGGCAAGGATCCGGGCCATCCCCGAGCAGGATCCGTGGACCGTGGAGTGGGTGGCGCGTGACGTGCCGGCGTTCGGCTGGCGCCGCTATCGGATCGCCCGCGGAGAGGCCGTGTCGGATGTTGTCGACTCCGGGCGCGAGATCAGTGCCGGCGGGCTGACGGTCCGCGCAGTTGAGGACGGCACCCTCGATGTCGAGATCGCCGGTCGTACCTACAAGGGATTGCTGAGTGTGGAAGACCAAGGCGATCGGGGCGACACATACGATTTCGATGCCGTCCCCGGGCCGATCGGTCTGACCTCGGTGACGGTCAGCCGGCGGCGGCACCCGAGCGGCATCGAGGAACTCGACGTCGTTCGGACATTCGAGGTTCCGGCGTCGCTTTCCCCGGACCGCGTCGAGCGGTCGGCCCAGACCGCACCGGTGACGGTTCGTGTGCTCGCCCGGGTCGCACCCGGTGTCGAGCGCGTCGACCTGGACGTCACTGTCGACAACCAGGCGCAGGACCATCGGCTCAGGCTGGCGTTTCCGACTGGAGCGCCGGGAGCGGGGGCGGCGGCGGCGACCACCTTCGACATCGCAACCCGCCCGCCGCGGTCCGTGCCGGCGTCGGAGTGGTTCCAGCCGGCCCCGACCACGTTCCCGCACCAGGGGTGGGTGCACAACAACGGGATCACGATCGCCGCGCCCGGACTACCCGAGGCGGAGGTCAGCACCGACGGCATCGTCTACATCACGGTCGTGCGGGCGGTCGGGTGGCTGTCGCGAATCGACCTGAATAGCCGTCCGCAGCCGGCCGGCCCGGGCCTTCGCGCACCCGAGGCCCAGTGCCTCGGCCCGACCGTCGCTCACCTGGCCCTCACCTTCGGCCCGCACCCGCAGGTCGAGGCGTGGGACGCGGAGCTGCGCTATCGAGCGGTACCTGCGGGACCCGACCCTGTTCTCGCCCCGGGCCAAAGCGTGCTCATGCTCGAGGGTCCAGGGGTCGTGCTGTCGGCGCTGAAGCCCGCCGAGGACGGGAACGGGCTCGTGGCTCGTGTGCTGAACCCGACCGACGCCCCCGCCGAGGTGGCGCTGCACTGGAATGTGCCTGTTGGCTACGCCGAATCGGTGCGCCTGGACGAACAACCAACCGACGCCGACGTCGCACCCGTCCAGATCACCGAAGGCACTGTTGTGCGTCTCACCGTGCCCCCGCACGCGCTGCGCTCGGCGCAGATCCGACTCCAGCGGCCATAACGACGGCCGCCTCACCGCCGGCCTCGGCTACGTTCACGTGACAAAGACCGACCCCTGGGAGGCGTCGGATTCGATCGCGGCCTGGAAATGCGCTGGCGCATCTGGGGCTCTCGGGGGGTCACACACCCGAAGCGGCCGTCGAGACTTCCGTCCCGCTCGGCCAGGAAGCTGGCCCACATCCGCAAGATCGCATCGGAGAAGCCGAACTCGAAGATGCCACCGGTCACGGTGGGGAACGTGGACTGGCTTCCCATTTCGACCTGCCGCCAGACCTGTTCACCGTCGATCGTCCCGAACCGCCAAACGCGTTACCAGCCGCAAACGAGCACGAGCAGGCCGACTTCAGACGGCAAGTCGCCGATGACGTCGTAGCGCTGCTGGGCGTCGGCGAGGGCGAGGCGAGAGCAGCTGGACTGACCCGGCACTTGTCTTGTCAGGACGCGTGCTTTGTTACCGACGGTGACAGCTCCGCGGTCGTGCGACACGCGATATCCGCCGATATGGTCGGCAGCCCCGGGTCCCCGGGTGGCTTTCGTCGCCGCGCCCGAATAGGCATTCTGCGCCCCGGCGGCCAGCCTAGGCCTGCAGCAAGCTGCGCTTACGACCGGGCCAGCGACTGACGGTCCATGAGCGCCGACATCTGGTCGGCGGCTCGCAGCTAGGCCGCAGCTTTCGCGCTCGTCGGTTACATGCGGCTGGAATGATGCACGACCTGCTTCCCATGGAAGCGGTGGCGGATGCTATCGGTCAGCGGATG
>NZ_DASYZI010000258.1:0-71598 GCF_035946395.1 Actinocrinis sp. | reverse complement strand
GTGCGGCACGAGGTCGCTCGCTTTGAGTGGTTGCACCGGGAGGAGGGCCGAGCGTTGACGAGTGTGTCGATGTCGGCGGTGTAGCCCGGGTCAGTGCTCATGGCCTGTCCCTGCTCGCACGTGCGTCGCTGGTAACGGCGGGGTGCGAAGCTGCGGGTAGAAGCCCAAGGGTCCCTGATTGCGTCCGGGGGCCACAGGTGAGGGGAAGACCGGGCGGGTGAACGCGAGTGAACCCTCGATGATGTCCCGTAATGCAAGGCCCTGGGTGGATGCAGTGGCAGGACCGGGGTTTAGGGACCGGCCGTTGCGAGACGGCAGGCGGCGGCCGTGGAGGGCTTAACGGCCGTGGGAGCACCGCCGTCCCCGGGGTAGAGAGGGCGCCCTATCCGGTCGCGTCTCAAGCGTGCGGAACGTGACAACCCCGACGGGGTCCGGGCCGATCAGGCCCGGTAGGCCGATCGTGAGGAAGGCTTCAACTCCCCGGCGGGTGCAGGATGACCCAACAAGCGAACGCCGGTGCGCCGAAAGGCGGCGGGAACACCAGGACACGTATGCTCCGGCCCCTTCGCCGGTGGTCCTGGAGGAACTGGCCGGATACCGGGCCGCCGTGCCCGGGCTCGAAAGAGCGCCCACGTGGGTCGGGTGAGCCCGCAAGAACCGATGACCGCAAAGGCCCGAACCGAAGGACAAGTTGGACGCCGCGACGATCGCGACAGCGCATCCAGGGGCGGCAGTGGCCGCCCCTGGCGCGGTGAACGGCGCGGTGAACGGACCGGAGGACGACGCCCCGGACTGGGACCAGATCGACTGGCGCCGGATCGAGGACGACGTACGGCGGCTGCGGCAGCGCATCTTCGCGGCATCGCAGGCAGGGGACCTGAAAACGGTCCGCAATCTACAGAAGCTGATGCTGCGCTCCCGGTCGAACGCACTGCTGAGTGTGCGCCGGGTCGCGCAGGACAACGCCGGGCGCAAGACGCCCGGGATCGACGGGCGCACCGCGCTGCTGCCCACCTTGAGGGCGCAACTCGCCGACCGGGTGCAGCGGCAGCGCACGACCTGGAGACCTCGGGCGGTGCGGCGGGTGTTCATCCCCAAGGCCAACGGGAAGAAGCGCGGCCTCGGAATCCCCGTGCTGATGGACAGAGCGTTACAAGCCATGACCGTCAACGCGCTGGAGCCCGAGTGGGAGGTCAGGTTCGAAGCGCGGACCTACGGCTTTAGGCCCGGGCGCAGCTGCCAGGACGCCATCGCCTCGATCTTCTGGACGATGGCGAACCCGCGCACCAAGCGCCGCTGGGTGCTTGACGCGGACCTGACCGCGGCATTCGACCGCGCCGACCACGCCCACATCCTCGACCAACTCGGCGCCTTCCCCGCGCGGGGCATGGTGGCCGCGTGGCTGAAGGCGGGCGTGGTCGATCAGGGACAGTTCACCCCGACCGAGGAGGGTACCCCTCAAGGCGGCGTGATCAGTCCACTGATCTTCAATATCGCGCTGCACGGGATGGCGGCGGCGGCCGGGACACGGTGGCATTGGGATCGCAAGAACAGTCGCATGGCGGCTGTGCCCGGCACTCCCGTCACTGTGGTCTACGCAGACGATCTCGTCGCCCTGTGCGACAGCCGGGAGCAGGCCCTCGCGGTCAAGACCCGGCTCACCCCCTGGCTCGCGGCACGGGGACTGGCCTTCAACGAGGACAAGACGCGCGTGGTCGACCTCGGCGAGGGCTTCACGTTCCTCGGCTTCAACGTGCGCCGGTACGGAGAGAAGCTGCTGATCAAACCCAGCAAGGACGCCGTCAAGAGGATCAAGCTGCGTCTGGCGACGCAGATGCGTGCCCTGCGCGGAGCCAACGCCGCAGCCGTGCTGCACACGATCAACCCGATCGTGCGCGGCTGGGCCGCCTACTATCGCGGCGTGGTGTCCAAGGCAACATTCAGCGCCCTGGACAGCTACCTGTGGCAACTGCTCTACAAATGGGCCTGCTTCCGCCACCCTGGCAAACCGAAGCGCTGGATCTCCCAGCGCTACTTCGGGCAGTTCCACCCGGCCAGGCAGGACAAGTGGGTGTTCGGCGACCGCGAAACCGGCGCCTACCTCTACAAGTTCGCCTGGACGAAAATCGTTCGGCACACCCTGGTCAAGGGCACCTCGTCACCCGACGACCCGGCCCTGACCGAGTACTGGGCCAAGCGCCGCCGGAAGACAGAACACGAGTCCACCACCGACCGCCTGCGCCGGCGCCTGCTTCGCGAGCAGCACGGACACTGCGCGGCCTGCGGTGGACTGCTGCTGCCGGACGACCGCCAACCTCAATCCCCGCAAGACTGGGAACGATGGTTCGCGGCCATGCGAAGAAGGATCGTGCAGACGATCCCCCTCGCGGCACACGGCCCGCCGCACGCTCGGGAACTGCGGCTGGTCCACGACACCTGTCGCAAGAGCACCACCGGACAGCAACCGTAGAATCCTGCGAGCCTTCAGGGCTTGCTTGAGCCGAGCTGCGGGGAAAACCCGCACGGCCGGTTCTGAGGGGGCCGGGGCGCAGCAATGCGCCCCGGCTACCCGACCGGTGTTTTCTGAGCGTACGAGCGTAGGGCTCGATGTGCACGCGCGCAGCGTGGTGGCGTGCGGGATCGACACGGTGACCGGGGAGTTGCTCCGTTCCCGGCTCACTCCAGGGGGCGCGGACGTCCTCGATTGGATCACCCGGCTGCCCGGTCCGGTCGCGGTGGCCTACGAGGCGGGCCCGACCGGATTCGGGCTGGCCAGGGCGTTGCGGGCGGCGGGGTTGCGGTGCGAGGTGGTGGCGCCCTCGAAGCTGGCGCGTCCGGCCGGGGATCGGGTTAAGACCGATGCGCGCGACGCGCTGCACCTCGCGCGGTTGCTGCATCTCGACGAGTTCACCACCGTGCGGGTGCCTTCGGTGGCAGAGGAGGACGCGAGGGATCTGGTGCGTGCCCGCGAGGATGTGCGCGGGGAGCTGATGCGCGCCCGGCACCGGGTGAGCAAGCTGCTGCTGCGCCGCGGGATCCTCTACAGCGACGGCAAGACCTGGACGGGCCGGCATCACGCGTGGCTGGCTGCGCAGCGCTTCGCCGCCGCGCCGGTCCAGGCCGCCTACGACGCGGCCTTGGAGGCGGTGGTGATGGCCGAGGACCGGCGCGCCCGGCTCGATGCCGCGATCGCGGTCCTGGCCCGCGACCCGGCGTGGTCGCCGGTGGTCGCGCGGCTCGGCTGCCTGCGCGGGATCGATACCCTCACCGCCCTCGGCCTGGCGGTGGAGATCGGAGACTGGCAGCGGTTTACCGGCGCGAGCATCGCGGCGTACCTCGGGCTGGTGCCCTCCGAGTCCTCCAGCGGCGAGTCCCGGGCTCAAGGCTCGATCACCAAGACCGGGAACACCCACGCCAGGCGGCTGCTGGTCGAGGCCGCATGGCACCACCGCCCCGGCTACCGGCCGGGCGTGAGCCTGCGCCATCGATGGGATCAAGCCTCACCCGCCGCCCGCGCCCGTGGGCACGCCGGCAACCAGCGCCTGAACCAGCGCTGGCAAGCCTTCACCACCCACCACAAACGCCCGGTGATCGCGAACGTCGCGATCGCCCGCGAGCTGGCCGGCTGGTGCTGGTCGCTGGCCACCCTGCCCGACTAACCGGGCCGAAGACCGGCCGGCCGGCGACCCCGGGGTGATGGCAGCGTGAGGAGCAACACGCGATAGAGCTATGAGCAGCGGCCCCGCCGCCACGCTCGACCCTAGAGCAGCGCACACGCTCCCGCCGAACAACCCGTCCTGCGGCAACCAACCCGCGCATATCAGCCTGGACCACGCGTCGACCACAGACACGCGCACCACCCGCGCCAGGTACCGACCGGCCCAAAGAAACGGCGCCCGGACAGCCAGCCCGGACGCCGTTTCGCCCTGCCTCTTGACAGATCGCCCTACTGTAGGTTCGCTTAGCTCTTGTCGGGCCGGAACGCGTTGACCTGGCGTTCTTCCCTCAGTTTCACCACGTGGCGGGACGGCTGAGTCTCAATGACGTGGCGGATTCTTCACCAGGGGCGTCAGACTACGGCTGTGAGCTCGAACTTTTCCCAGGTTAGGCGTGAGCCGTCGTTTGCGGACCCTGATCTGTATCCGGACGTGGCGGAGGCGGGTAGTCTCGCCGCGGCTTTGACCTCGGTGGCGTCGGAGCTCGGACTCTCTCTGGGAGAGGTTCTGACCAACGACTTGGACCCGTATCGATCGGCAGGCGTCGAGAGCCTGGTTCCCGACCGTAAGCCGTCCTGGATCATTTTGGGTTCCGTCGAACGATGGTTCATCTTCAGTGGCTGGTGGCAGGGAGTCGAGCTGATCACCGGTTCGACAGTGGATCTTGGAGAGATGGCCCGAGCCCTCGACGCCTGGCGGAGTGGTGCCAAGATCCGGGAGATCCACGAAGCGGCGACCTTCGTCAAGGTCAGTGAGCTGGCAGAAGCCCACGAACTCGGTTCTGCTGATGCCGTCACTGTGAAGTGGCGCCGGCTCTTGGAGCATCTGCGTCAAGACATGGACAGACTGGAGCTTGCGCGGTCGGTCCTGGCGTTAGCCGAGGCGGCGTTTGACGAGCCGAAACTTCGTCAGCTGTATCCGTTCACCAGTCACTGGTCGCTTCATTTCACGACCTGCACCGGCTTCCCGTTCTCGTGGGACGTGCCGTTCGTCGATCCGCTGAGCGATCGTCGATACCTGGTCAGCGGTCCGTCGCGAGGGACTGTGGTCGGTGAGGCCGACACTCCGAAGGACGCCGTCGCCATGGTGGTAGCCGGGTTGCCGGAGAATTGCGGACCGGCCGTTGCTGGCACCGCAGACGACCCACGATGAGGCTGATGACGTGACGGCCATAGGGCGGCACTCGTGACAGTTGACCAGGGAGAACGGCCGAAACCGAAGCACATCGACGACTGCGAGAGCGTCTATGACGTGCTGGAGAATATCTGACTTCGACCGTCGATGTGGGTGCCCAGTGGCTCGCTGAGGGACTTGGCGACGTTGCTTTGCGGGCACTCGATCGCATTGCTCGTCCCTAGTGTGGACGAGCAATGCGATCTGGTCCTGTCGGACCGTTCGCGAACTGGTAAGCGCATGCCGCCATCCTGGCTGGCATCACGACCACGGGTTTCGACGGGGTTCGGAGCCGTTCAGCCGTTAGCCCTTTCCTGGTGGGGCTGTTCGCAGCCACTTGCCGAGCACCTCGAAGTCGGCGTCGGTGAGGCCCCAAACGGGATTGACTCGATGCAGAAGTGCCTGTCCGCGATGGTGTGCGGCGACCCAGTCTCTGTCGGTGTCGGTGATCTCGTCGTCGGCCCAGGCAAAGGTGCGGCCCTCGGCCCACTCAACGAGGGTCTTCGTCTTCCAGTGCAGCCGGTGATGGTCGTCTTGGTCGCTGTCGTCAGGCCAGGTCACCACCGGGAGTTCGATGAATCCCAGCAGCGG
Organism: Actinocrinis sp.; assembly: GCF_035946395.1. NCBI lineage: Bacteria > Bacillati > Actinomycetota > Actinomycetes > Catenulisporales > Actinospicaceae > Actinocrinis > Actinocrinis sp. Next base: position 66,118 of record NZ_DASYZI010000258.1, on the reverse strand, counting down.
CGCGATCTCGTGGTTCGCGTCATCTTCCCAGGAGGTCGCCCAGACGATTTCGCAGCGGAGAGCTCGTAGACGCGGGCCCAGTTGGGGATCGAGCCGTGCGAGCAGCGGGTTCGCGTCGACGCCAAGCCCGTGATCGAACCTCGGGTAGCCGTTCGGTCGTTCGCGCCGCGTCGCCCCGAATGGGAGCAAGGGCCCGTCGACGTCAAGGAAGAGTAACGGTCGCTGTTCCAGCGCTGTCATCAGCGTAACGATACGTCTGCCGCATCGTCATCGGCGTCGGTGATCGTGGGAATGGCGATGCCGATCACCTGGTGCCGGGGAATCACCTTGCGGATGCAGTCCTCGACCGTGGCCGCGTCGACGCGGATAGGCGGTGCGTCCAGCAGAGCGCAGTTGGCCACAAAGGTCCAGGCGGGACCATCCTCAGCCATACGCCCCGCGTCCGCTTTCAGCAGCGCGGTTACGCCCTGCGCGGCCAGGGAGCCCAGGATCGCTTCGACGTCGATCACCTTTGCATCGTAGGCGTGTCTGCGGCTGTTCCAGGGGACAGGCCTTGGCGCTCCGCTTCGCGGACCGCTTCGATCACCCGGGCTCCGAAGGTGCTGATCACCATCGGACATCCGCGTTCGGCGCGCTGGTGGAGTTGCTGGCCGAGGTCCTCCTCGAGGCGTTGGATTTGTACGAGAAGCGAGGGATATGAGATGCCTAGTGATCGCGCGGCTTCCTTGAGAGTGGGGAAGTCGGCCGCGTCGGCGAAGCGTTGAAGCCTGAGCCAGGCACCGTTGCTGTCGAGGGCTGGCCGGAGCAGTTCAGGAGCCTGGTCGATGTGGTTGGCCATGCCGAATCTCACTGCTCCTCCCTTACCGCCTTGTGGTCGAAGCCTGACGCCGCGGTTTTTGGCCCACCGAGCGACGGTCGTGGCGCTCACGCCCTTCTCGGCTGCCAAGTCCGGCAGCGGCCGCTTGCGGATCACATATTGCTCATGCAGCCAGTCGAAGCTGGGAATCTCGAACTTGTCGTGTCGTCCGGCCGGGCGCATCGGGATCCCGTACTCGTTGGCGAGACGGTTGATCACGGGTTTGGAGACGCCGTGCCGGTGGGCGATTTCGACGAGCGTCAGCTTCTCTTGCACGTAGAGCCGGGTGAGCTCGGCGGGGCCGATGACGGCTCGGGTGGGTGTCGGGGCGCTCAGCCGGGATGAGCTTCCAGGAAGCAGTGGTGCTGGGTGCTTCTCCAGCATGCGCCGGACGGTGTCGATGGTGGTTCCGAGCCTGTCCGCGATCTGTCCGGCTGCGAGTTGTTCGCGTCGTACCAACCTGTGGAGTGCTTCGATGTTCACCGATGCCGGGTCTGGGGCGGGCAGGTCGAGCTCGGCAAGGAGCAGGTCCGGTGGTGACCAGTCCAACGGTTCATCGCCGATCCCGTGCTCGCGAAGGAAGTCGCGGGCCGCGTCCTTGATGCCGCGGGCCAGGGCCGGAGTCGTGCGGATTGTCATGGCGGCGGTGTATGCGGTCAGTTCGCGCTCTGGGATCTCGGCGGCTGAGGGCGCCTGCTCCGACGGCAGTCCGCTGAGCCGCTCGAACATCATGGCGCGCACGACGTTCAGGCGGCTGGTGGTCCCGGTCGGGGTGCGGGCATCCCAGCAGATGCGATGCCAGCGATCCTCGGACAACAGGTTCGTGTAGTCCAGACTGCGTCGTCGGCCGTAGTCGATCGGGACCGGTTCGGCGTCAAGGTAGTCGGCGAGACGAACCAGCCCCCGATAAATGTCTGGCCAGCATGGATGCCGGTTCAGGCGCTGAATTCCCCAGGAGATACTGCGAAACGGTGTCGTCCCTCCCAGATATTCGCTGGCGCCTGCGAGGTTGAGCCGGGTGCCGATGAGCATGACCGCTCCGGCCAAGGCGAGCCTGAACAACCGCGGATGCCGTTCGGTCGGCGTCATGCGCAGCGACCACTCTGGCCAGAACGTGGCCGGCATCGATCGTGCCCGTCGCTTCGCCACCTCTGGTGATCGCCCCGGATTCGTCGGTTGTGGGGACCGGCTCCGGTAGCGCAGCTGGTGGACAGGCTTCAGAAACGGCCCAAGAGCGGCGTACTGGATTTGCTGTAGAAGCAGGCTGGCGTCGCGGGGCGGCTGACTGATCGTGGTTGGAATGATCGCCGCCGACTCGCCCCAGGTTGCCTTCACCAGCCAGTGCATCGCCGCCCCGGCCTGCTGAATGGCGGGCTGCTGGAGGACCTGAAGAGCGAGGGTGACACCGGCGGCCGTCGTCACCGCTAGGGGCGGGGCAAGGCGGCCAACGTTGCGGTCTGGCGTCTCGGCGCCACCCTCGACGGTCCGGAACGCCGCCCATAGATCCTCGGGTAGTCGCTCCGCCTTGTCCGGGTTAGGCCCGTAGGCCAAGGCGTGCCGGGCTAGGGTCCGGATATCGGCTAACGCCGCCAGGCTGGGCTGAGGCTTGGCTTCGTAGACCCCGAAGGACGCGGCCCCTTCGGCGATCATGTCGTTGACGAGCCTCTGGGCGGTCGCCACCGGGTGTGCTGACTCGAAGCAGAGTGTGGCCGCCTCTGCCAGTGCCCCGCCGCAGCGAATCGAGTCCGAGATCGCCGAGCCGCGCCGTCCTGGCTGCGTGTTCGCGCAGTGCCCAGGGGCGGGTACCTCTTTGCCGCCGAGGGTCCGCGTCCGCTGGGGCCGTCCGCACTCCGGGCAGAAATCAGCCAACAGGCAGTGATGCACCAGGCAAGCGAAGGACCAGGACATGCGCCACGACAGCTGCCACCGCCCGCCGGAGTCGGCCAGGCACTGCGGGCAGAACCGGGAACGGGACGATCGGCCCCAGACGCGGCGGACGTCAACGCGCCGCTCGGGCTCGTTGATGACGACCGCTCGTCCGGCGTAGGCGGCGAGCGTCATGGCCTTGGCCCGGTCCGGCCCGACCCCGCAGGAGGCCGCCAACGCGGCAGACTCCTGCGGACGCAGCATCACTGTCCAGTTCCGGTTCGCGCCCTGCTCCGGGCCTTCGCGCAGCCCGACTGCGGGCAGCAGCAGGGCCAGTGGCGTGTGGATGCGGTGGGCCAGGGCTTCCAGCCAGGAATCCAGGCCCTCTCCGGGCACCGGGTCCAGACGGATCGGCAACGAGCGGGGCGTGTTCATCGACGTGCAGTAGCTGGCCGCGTTCCGCGCTTGACGCCGGGTTTCGTCGTCATCTTGCCGCCGGACAACGCCGCTGTCATCTCCTTACGGGCCGCCTCGGACGCCGCATCGTTCTTGACTCGGTCCATCAACTCGACGTCCAGTCGCTCGGTCCCGGTGCGCACCGCGCGCTGACAGCCGCGATTGATCAGCGTCATCAGCGAGCCGATATGACCCGTGCTGCGGGCGAACAAGTAGTCCGACAGATCGTCGGCGAGCATCCCTGGATACTTCTCCGTCAGCACGAGCCGCTGCTCGATCGCTAGGAGCATGCTTCGCCACTCTCTGCGCTGCGCCTCGGTGCTCACCAAGAACGGCTCCAAGCCCAGCGTCGTGGTGCGTCGCCCCGTCTGGGCCAGCACAATGTCGCCGCCGCTGTCGGTCTCGCCGAACAAGCCCCGCCGCCCCAGATTGACCCCGGTGAACAGCATCGTCACCGGGAACTCGTTCGCGATGTACTTGAAGTGGTTGCTGATCTCCACTCCACTGCGGTTCCTCCACGTCAGGAAGTGCAGGTCGTCGACGATTAGGAGTCGAACCCCGCAGGACACCGCGCAGTCCAAGGCGCGGTGGGCGAACTGAGAGGTGGTGCCGCGCGCGGCGCCGGGATGGCCGAAGAATTCCAGCATCGCGCGGTTGAAATCCTTCATGCCCGTGTTGCCGGTCAGCCCGACCCGGCAGACCGGCCACCGCTCGTGACCGTCCGCGGTGACCGGCCCCTTCTCGGTGATCTCTCGGAGATGGAACTGTTTAGCGAACGCCAGCGCGGCGGTCGTCTTCCCCAGCCCGGGGAAGGCGTCTACGGCAATCGCGCCCTTAGCCTTGTCCCCGTCCTGCTCGTTGCTGTCCACGATGTCCCACAGATCCTCGTGCAGCTCGACCAGCTGGGGAGTCTTGATCGGGCCGAGGTTGGCATGCCAGATGCGGCGGCTCTTGTTGTAGTCAGCCAGCGCCTTGCTGCCCAACGCCTTCAACTGCACCCTCGTCAGCTGCTCAGGCTGATCCCGCGGGGCTGCCTCGACCAGAGCCCGCCAGCCCTCCTTGCGCGCTAGCGTCAGGCTGTCCAAGCTCCCGCCGGTGCGCTCCTCGCCGGACTGTGTGCTGTCGTTGCTGTTCACAGGTCCTCCAGTGCCTCGGAGTAGAAGATGTCCTCGTCCAGGTCGTCCGCATCGTCGTCGCCACCGGTCGGTCCGAGCTCGGCCTCGGCGGGCGTTTCCTCGGTTGGTGCGTCGGCGTTCAGGGCGCGCGCGACCGACGGCAGCCGGATCGCCGGCTGCTCGGCCTCAGCGCCAGGCAGGGAGATCGACGCCTGGTCCCGGGCGACTCGCAGCGCCATCCGGCGTTCGGTCAGGCTGTTGCCGAGCCCTAGATTCCAGCGCTCCAAGAGTTCTGCGACGGCGAGCCCGTCGTTGGGGTAGCGATACTTCTGCGCTGCCAGGTGCCGGGCGAACGCCAGTGCCTCCTCGCTCATTGGCATCCCCAGGCTGGGGGCGTGCTCCCACCACAGGGTGTGCCAGCGGTTGTCGGCCGGGTCCCGGAAATAGGCGCGGGTGACGTCGTCGGGATCGACCGCGATCGGCCACCGTCCCTTGGCCGTGCCGCCGTGCGGACTGGTGGTGTTCCGGTAGGGATCCAGGCCTGCGCCGTTGTAGCGGCGCGATCCGATTTCCACGCCGTAGTGCTGGACCGTTCGCCAGTGGACCTTCAAGAACTCGTAGGCCAGATCCGGATCCCGGGGCACCTCGATGTACCCGGCGCGGGCCAGCCCGTGATCGAACATCTGCGACGGTGTCAGCGCCAGGCCGGGTACCTGCGGATCCACCAGCCCGCCGTGTGGCCTGCGGTGGTAGTCGACCGCGACCCACTCGCGGATGATCTCCTCCAGCTCGTGGTGGAAGAAGAACGCGCCGCCTTCCGGATCGGACCCACGGCTATGCAGATCCGGGCCCTTGTAACCGGGCAGCGCCTGGAGGAGGTCCTCTCGCAGGGTCCTAAAAAACCGCTCGACCGGACCCTTGTCCCGGCCCGTTCGCAGCCGCGCGGGCTGGACTGACACGCCCAGACGTCGGCAGACGCTGGTCAGATGCTCCGAAAGATAGATCTTGCCGTGGTCGACGACCAGCGTCTCGGGAACGACCGCCGGACCCGCGGCTGCAACCGAGGGCCCATCGACGGATTCCCGGTCCACCAGCACCGTCCGCGGGACCCCATGCTCTGGCCAGGCCGCCCCCGTTGGCCATGATGCTTCGGCGGGCCGGGGGCGGAACGTCTGGAACAGCACCGCCGCGGCGTCGGCGGCCTTCGTTGACACCGGCGTGACCCGGATCCCGGTGATGCAGCGCGTGTACCAGTCCATAGCGACCGTCAATTCGGCCTGCATCCACCGCAGCGTCAACCGGTCAAGCGCGAACACGTCCAGCCGCGTGGTGTCCATCAGCAGGTACTCGCCCGGCCTGGTCGGACGCAGCTTGCCGTAGACCCCGCCCGGTCGGCCCGCGATGTCCTGATTGCGCTTCATACTCAACCGAAACGTTGGACGGCGCCGCTCCAGCTCCTCCAACCACCGATAGGCCGTCGTCCGCGACGGAGCCGAAACCTCACCGGGCCCGAACCGCGCCTCCAGCCGCGCTCTGATCCGCTCCAGCACATGCTTCTTACTGGGCTTGGACTCCTGCTCGTACTCCACCATCACCTCCAGCGCGGTCTCCACCCACCGCGGATCCGACCGGCCCAGCCCGCCGCCGGGCTCTGATCCCTTGCCCAACAACAGGCCCGCCTCGCCGTTCGCCCGATAGCCCGCGGCCCAACGCTCCACAGTCCTCACCCCGACGCCAAGCTCCGTGGCCTTGGCCGCGTACCGCTGGGTCAACGAGCGCTTCGCCTCGTACTCCGGTCGCGGTTCACCGGCGGCCGCCAACTCCGCCGACCCTGAGCGGAAACCGGTCAACACCTCCCTGACGTGCGCAGCACGGTCCAGGACGTCAGCACGCTCCGGAGATGTGAGCTTCGCCAGCGCGATCGAAGCCACCTCACCGGGGTCGTTGGATGCCGGTCCCGGACCGGTCGCGACAACCTGAGCCCGGCCCGAGACCACCAACTCCCGGGCCGACATCCGCAGCAACCTGTCCCTACCGTCTTTCAGCAGCGCCTCCGTCCCCGATGGGCCGGACAGCATCTCCACCACCTCGACGGTCTCCCCGTCCAATCGGAACCTGGTCCCCACGCCCAAGCGGATGCCCGCGCCGCTCACGCCGACCTCCGAAGGACGTGAGATGGCGACAACGGCCTGTCCAGATCGGTAGCCAGCCAGCCCGACCACAACAGATGCAGCAGAGCAGCCTTCACCACCGGCTCGGGCTCCTCCGGCAGACAGCGCATGGCTTCGCCGAGCGTCAGGCCGTCCAGAGGACGCTCGCGGAGACGTTCGAGCAAGTCCATGTCGAATAGCCAGTCGCGGCGGTAGCCGGTCAGGAAGCGGACGTTCTCCAGCAAGACCTCGGGAGGATCGCTGTAGACCTCATAGCGCCAGCCCCGAGCCTCGACGGCCCTCCGCGTCCAGGCGAAGCAGAACGCGACCTTCGGCTGTGCCAGGCGATGGCGCGGTTTGACGTCCACCACGACCGGACCGGCGTCGGTGAGCAGCAGGAAATCGGGGACGTGGCGGTAGGTCTTCCCATCGATCTGCGTCTTGAGCAGGAACGGCTGCGAGACGATGTGCCGCACCTCAGGATCGAAGTCGGCCAGTAGCAGTCGCCCGAGCTCCATCCGCGACTCGTAGCCCACGTGATCGCGCATGGTCGCCGACCAGTAGCAGCCTGAGTAGTGCTTCTGCCCGTCGCGCCAGCGGAAGCTGCGCCACGGAGCCGCTGTCTTCAGCACCTGCACACCCGCCGACGGCCACTCGACGTCCTCCAACGTCGATCCGTCCGCCGTCCTGATGTCCGCCAGCACCTCATCGGACAAGACAGGACTCTTCATCATTTCCCCAACCTCGCGCCCCGGACGGCGGCCGGATTGGCCGCCGGACGCAGGAATGCCCCCGTCGCAGGAAACTCATAGCGACGTGGGTTCGTTCGTACACGAAATGGCGAAGTTGGCTCCGCGCAGGCATGGAATCCCGCTCTGATGGCGAAGCCGCCATCAAACCGCCATCAGGAACGGTTACCCAAACCGTTCCTCTGCAGGTAGAGGGTCGGCTTGGCGAAGTACATATGGCTGACCTGCGAAACAGCTCAAGTTCCAGTAGATAGCGGGGAGCGTTCGGTCCCATTCACCTGGCGGAGAGCTCTGCCTGCTGCCCCAGGAAGTGTGACGCGGAGAAGCGGGGCCACAACCGGGGGCTAATTTGCATGGGCTGCAACATCGCCCTCGACAGGGTAGGCCCGAAGAACCTCGAATGCCGCTCCTCTGGCGTCGTGCGCAACGACAACATCATGGGTGGATGTCGGAAGCGCTCAGCCGGAATGAATCGCCCGGAAGGACCGGTGCCGAGTGCTTGTCCAGCCGCAATCCGCGAAATGGAAATCCGTGGCATCCCGGCGTTATCACTGTGACCGTGTCGACTGCTGCCACGCCGGGGCTGGCATCCACTGCTGGCCCAGCATCCCGGCGGTTGTGGCAGGCCACACGCCAGAAAGTCTCGCGCGCGTCAGGGTCTGTGACCGCTCAGGCGTCGATGGTGAAGGCGGGTTCGTAGAAGTCGTCGGTGGCGACGTCCTCGTACACCGTGGTGGGTCGGATGCGGTTCCACCTGTGGCCCAGCATCAGAGCCAGCCCCATTGGCCCGGCCAGGAAAAGGTGGACGTGGGGCGCAGTGCGCACCGCCGCTCGTACGGCGTTGCGTATGCCGACGGCCAGGGCGTTGGCGGCCGACGCGTCGGGGACGGAGTTGTCCTTGGCGACTCCGCTTGGCGGGGCGAGCACGAGCAACGAGTCGACGGGTAGTTGCTGGTCGCGGAGGTAGTCCAGCACGTCGGTGGTCGGGTCGGTGGCCACGGCGATCGCGACCGCGAGGTCCGGGCCTTGGCCGAGGGCGTGTTTGACCGCTGCGGGGGTCGCGACCTCGTAGTCCGCTGAGGTGCTCCATATCTGCCCGCGCTGAAGGATCGCCAGGTCGGCGCCGGAGACCACGCGGAACGCGGCCCCGGTGCAGAACGCGGGCGCCTGACGAAGGCTTCCGGTGACGGCAATGTCGGTCTTCCCATGCAGGTGCATTGGGGCGGCTTCGATGTCCGCCTGCAGCTGCGCCCAGGTGGCTGGCGCCTTCGGGCGGCGCTTGGAGTAGGCAGTGGTGCCGTCGAAGCGGTCGGTCCAGTCCAGGCTCCAGTCTGCCTGGTCGGCCACCGGGTCCGGCTTGAGTGTGGCGATCGACAGCACGGCTCGGGCCGGGCCTTGCTTCAAGTCGAGGTCCTGGACTGCCTTCTCGATGAGGTCCAGGCTCAGGGTCTTGTGGCCGTCGCGGACCATGCGGGCGACCCAGTCGGCGCCGGCGTCGATGGCCTGGTCCTCATGCCGCAGGCCGGTGGCCAGCATGAGGAGCTGGACCAGTTCACGCAGGTGCTGCGGGTCGCGGCCGAGGTCGAAGCGCAGGACGCCGAGCAGCTCCAGCAGTTCCTGCTCGCTCACCCCGGCGCCGGCGGCCCAGCGCTGCCGCGCTTTGCCTCGATCACTTCGCGGTCCCTGGAAGCCAGCCTTGGGCAGCAGCAGCTGCGTGCGGGAGTCGCGGTCGCGGATCAGCGGGTCGCCGGGGTCGGGGTGCCGGTTTGTCACGAGAGCAAGGTCGACCGGCGAGCCGCCCGCGGTCAGGCTCCGCCACGCCGCGGCGATCTTGGCGAGGATCGACGGGCCACCGGTGGGGCTGGGGCTCAGCAGATAGCCCTCGTTGACCGGCGTGGCGCTGTCGACGGCGTACTTGACCTGTTCGTAGCTGTTGGGCGGCTGCGTGCGGTAGAAGATGACGTCGTCGAGGTTCCCGGCCCCGTCGGCTTCGACGCCGACCGCGACGACCGGGTTGGCCGGGCGCAGGGCAAGGTCGCGCAGCACGGTCACACAGCCGCGCCACGCCACCAGCCACTGGTACAGGTCGCCGCCGAGGCGCACGCCGCTGCGGCTGGGGGGCGGCAGCGCGCCGCTCACTCAGTCTCCTTGAACACCGGGCTAGGGGCCATGTCGGCAGCGAGCGTGAGCAGGTCCAGGTCGCGGACGGGCTCATGGGGGAAGGCATGCAAGATGGCGGCCGGGATCAGGCGCTGGGTCAGGTCGGAGTAGGTGAACCCGGGACCGTCGGCGGTAGGGCCGGTGACCTCGACGAGTTTGGCGATGGTGTCCGGCCCGATGCCCAGTCCGGACAGCGCCTGCTCCAGGACGGCGCGCCGCTGCCGGTCGTCGGGCCGCCCGAAGCTGAACACGGCAGCGGCCCTGCGCATGATCGCCGGGTCCAACGCCCCCACCCGGTTGGTGCACATCACCACCAGCACCGGGACCCCAGCGCCAGCCAGGCTGTCGATGCCGGCCAGGAACGCGTCCACCCCGGCGCGGTCCTCGTGGTGCATCTGCTGGGCCTCGCGCGACTGGGCCAGGGCGTCGGCCTCGTCGATGACGAACACCAGCACCGACGTGGCGCCGCGGGGCCCGCGCGCCCGGCCGCCCTGGTGGTGCAGGTGCGCGAATGCCTCGCCGATGAGGGTGGTCATCTCCCCGACCAGGCCGCTGCCGCGCGTGGACAGCTTGAGGCGGTACAAGTAGACCGGCAGGCTCAGGAACTCGGCCAGGTCGCCGCCGAAGGACTCGGCCAGCGCAGACTTCCCCGAGCCGACGTCGCCGGCGAACACGAACAGCGGCGCCTGATCGGTGAACAGGCTCAAGGCGGCCACGCGGTCGGTGCCGTGGTGCTCGCTCGCCCATGCCTGCAGTCGCCGCGGGTCCGCCAGCAGTGCTGCCTCCTTGCGCAGGCGCTCCTTGATGCCGTCGAGCCCGACCAGCCGGTCGTAGCGGGCCTGGCGGACCGGTTCTGGGAGTTCGATCACGGGGTGGAACAGGTCGTCCTGATTGGCCATGAGGCATATCCGTTCTGCGAGGGGAGGGGACTACGACGCGACGTACACGTCGCGGGTGACACCGGTGCCGGCCCGGCCGTACCCGTTGCCAGTGGTGGTCGTGCCCAGCGACGTGGTCGGCTCCGGCGCGCCGGTGCGCTGGAACGGCAGGTCCTGGCCGAACCGTGACTTCTCCGCCGCCCCCAGCGATCGGTAGGCCGAGCTGTAGGTGAGATAGCTGTAGAAGTCCAAACCCTGTACGGCGACGCTGGTCGGCAGGGCGCCGGGGCGGCTGTCCAGCAGCTGGCCCCCGGTGGTGGCCCGGTAGCGCAGGCGCAGCCGCCACGACTGGCCGTCGGCGTTGCGAAAGCCGTAGTCCACCGTGTTGAGGTAGCCAGCCTTCAGCAGCAGGGCGACCTCCTCGACGTAGTCGGGGATGACGGCCAAATCGGGCTTGCCGTACAGGTTGTGCAGAAGCCGAAGGTCGGTCCCCACCTTGGCCCCGACGTACCGGGCATCGGTGATCGTGAAGCTGGCGGAGCGTGTCATCGAGGCGGTCACTGCGCTCACGCCCCCGGGAAGGCCGGGCCGAACAGGTCGCGCCAGGCATCGGTAGCGTCGCCCTTCGTGGGGGCCATGGCCGCCCACGCCACCGACTCCAGCGCGGCCTGGGCGTGCTCGACCAGGCGGCGCCGGTCCAGCTCCACGTAGGTCGAGGCGACGTTGTTCTCCGGGTTGACCGGGTCCCAGACCTGGATCGGGTCCGAGCACGCCACGACCTCGTCGGCGCCGTAGAAGTCCTCGAAGATGATCGGCGTCTTCAACCCCGTGGTCACGACGTAGGACAGCACCTGCTCGAACGCCCTGGGGTAGTCGTCGACCTGCAGGGACTCGCCGTTCCAGCCGTGCTCCCACAGGTGCGCCACCAGCAGCTCCAGCAGGAAGCTCTTGCAGCGCAGCGAGGGGTCCTCGACCTTGGAGTGCCGGATCCAGGCCTTCAGCAGCCGGATGAGCTCGGCGTAGCCGCGGCCGGCCTGGCGCTTGCGTTCCTCGATGAAGCGCAGGTGCAGCGTCACCGAGGTCAGGACCTTGTTCCCCTGTCGGGTCACCAGGTGTCCCTTGTCGTCCGGCTCGCCGGTGTACAGCACCGGTGCCACGTCGATCTTCAGGCCCGTGCCGCGCAGGGTGATACCCACGGCGTGCTCGGAGATGACGAAATCCTCCGCGTCCTTCGTCGCCCCGTACACGGCGCGGCAGCGCTCCTTCAGCCACTCCAGCAGCTCGCACTCATCGATGTCGAGATCCCCGGTGCGCAGGTACGCTGCGACGTCGGCGTCCGAGCCCTCATTCTTCTTGCGCTGGATCGCCGTGTGCTTGGCCGTGCTCCCCGCGGCGCGCAGCTTCACCAGGTCGAACCCGGGGTGCGCGTCGATGTGCTTCTCCAGGCGCTGCCGCAGGTGGTTCACCTGCCTGCGCCGCTCCGCCGCCTCGTCCTTCGGCACGTTCACGTTCTTCTGCGCGAACTGCGCGAGGACCTCGTGGTTGATGATCTCGCCTGACATGTTGCTCTCCGTCGTTCTCGTTCTCTGTTCCGCCCCGACGGAGGTCACCGTCAGGTTCAATATCGGCCGCCGACAGTTCCGCCCGCCGTCAACCTGGGCGTTCCGCCGATACTGACCGCGAGACTCAGCCCGGGCGGAGCGCCGAGGGCGCGTCAGCTTCCGGGAGCGTCATGGAAGTAAGGACCCTGGGGCCGCCGCGTTAGTTCGGTAGCTGCGGCCGTGGAGGTTCTTGCGGAATGCCGGGCTGGAGCAGCGCTTTCCTTCCGCCCCTGTGCTTTTCGGCGGTCGGCTGGACGGCAGGTACGAGGGAAACGATCCCGCGCGAGGCGGACCCGATCGTTCGGGTGAAGCCGATCCCTCCGCTGAGTCTCACTCTGATGGCGAGGCCGCCATCAGAGTGAGACATGAATGTCTACCGCTGGGGAAGCGCCAGGACGTTGTTGTTCCACACCCCGTCCGCGTGTGGGTTGGGGGAATCTGATCCCCCAACCCACAGCTGGCTATCGCCGGGTATGCGCTAGCGCCAGCAGGTTGTTGCCCCACACGCCGTCGGCGCGGGTCTGCAGGTACTTCACGCCGCGCTCGGAGGTCCGCACCAAGACATCGGCCCGATGGCCTCTACCATCATCGGTGTAGGCCTTGCCGCTCTCGTTCTCGATCCACGCCACAATTTCGGCGCGCGAGTTGTTGCCGGACTCGTTGGTGCTGGGGTTGGTCCACCAGAGGCGGACGATGTGCTCGTGTGTGGAGCCGCCCGAGAGTTCCGTGCGCGTGATTTGGATCGACACTGGCTTTCAACTCCTCAATCTGACGTGTGCCGCTTGGCGGCTTGGCAGTGAGGGTCGTAGGCTGTCCGTGCCATAACGGGTTGCCTTGCGACCCTCTACTGAGGCGGGCACTCCAATGCCCGCCTCAGATACTTTTTTGGAGACGCGCTATGTGGTCGCGGCTTCCTCCAGCTCACAGTCGCGTGACCTGTCTGCGTCGGGATCCGGCGGCAACGCCTCGTTCGGTTTCACTCCAAGGATCACAGTCGTCGGATCCGATGAGTGACTGTCCGTGAAGGCCAAGCTCACGCGGGTCGCCGCGAACCAGTCGGGCGTCGATGCCCCGTCCTCGTCTTCAAACGACCGGGCGATCGCGAAGCCCACGGTGGTCTCTGGAGAGTTCATCGGCCTACGTTCGCCGTCCTTCGTGACGATGACCATGTCCTTCTGGCATCGCGGGCAGCGATGGCCCATCACGTCGGCGACGACACGTACGACACCTAGCGAGCCCTCGACGGATGTGACGTGCTGTCGGGCTACATACTCCAGTTCACCCAGTATCAACTCCCCTGAGGAGCGCGCCCGGATCAGGAACTTCCAGACGGGGAGTAGCTCCTTCAGGGCTTCGATCGAGACCCCTACATCCCGAGCGCGCCGGATCCAGGTCAGCAGTTCGACGACCACGGTCGGGTATGCACCAGCTCGTGAACCGACTCGGACTGACCGAGGCATAAGCCCTTCCGTGACGTAGAAGGTCAACTGCCGGTCGGTGATGGGGTAGCCCGCGCCTCGAACGCGCGCTATGAGTTCGGACTTCGTCACCAGTTCGGGCTCGCCGTCCAGCAGTTGCAGGTACTCGAAGAACCCATTCGGTTCGACCGTCATGATCACCTCCGGCGTTGACGTCTTCAGTCTAACACGAGTCTCGAACAGTACTGCTGTTGTGTCCTTCAGTACTACTGAAGGCTAGCCTTCCTGGCGGATCCGCCAGCCTCTCGCCATCTCATCTGGGAATCCGCCATTCCAAATGAGTCCCTACACCTACATATCAGCTCTGGGCCATGTCGACGAAGCGGGAGTAGTGGCCCTGGAAGGCGACGGTGATGGTCGAGGTGGGGCCGTTGCGGTGCTTGGCCACGATGAGGTCGGCCTCGCCGGCGCGCGGGGATTCGCGCTCGTAGGCGTCTTCGCGGTGCAGGAGGATGACCACGTCGGCGTCCTGCTCCAGAGAGCCGGATTCGCGCAGGTCGGACATCATCGGGCGCTTGTCGGTGCGCTGCTCGGGGCCTCGGTTGAGCTGGGCGATGGCGACGACCGGGATCTCCAGTTCCTTCGCCAGCAGCTTGAGGGCGCGGGACATCTCGGAGACCTCCTGCTGGCGGCTCTCCGGGCGGCGCGAGCCGCCGGTGGACATCAGCTGGAGGTAGTCGACCACGACGAGGCGCAGGTCGTGACGCTGTTTCAGGCGGCGGCACTTGGCCCGGATCTCCATCATCGACATGTTGGGGGAGTCGTCGATGAAGAGCGGCGCGGCGGAGACCTCGCCCATGCGCCGGGCCAGGCGCGCCCAGTCGTCGTCGGTCATCGTGCCGGAGCGCATGTGGTGCAGGGCGACCCGCGCCTCGGCGGACAGCAGGCGCATGGTGATCTCGTTGCGGCCCATTTCCAGGCTGAAGATCACACTTGTCAGGCCGTTGCGGATGGAGCAGGAACGGGCAAGGTCCAGTCCCAGCGTCGAATTGTGCGTCGGGATCCAGGTGCGACCGGCGAGGTACAGGTGGTCGTCGTTGTCCACTTCCACGCAGCGGACAGGCACGGACTGGATCGGGCGGACGTCGATGATATATCGCAGGCCAGTGCTCGGGTGCTCGCGGCTCTGGCACACGATCTTGCGCGGCAGGCGGAATACCTTCTCGGACGGCGTGAATGTGATCATGTAGCAGATCGGGCGATCACTGTCGTGACTGGCGCCGAGGTTTGTCGTCATCGTCGCTTTGTAGCCGAGACTCATCACGAGTTCCCACGCATCGTGCGCTAGCCGCCGGTTGGTGGCTGAGAAGTGCACGGCGCCGGTCTTGTCGACGTAACCGCCGGTGTCGAGCAGTCCGGCCAGTAGGTCGCGGCGCTGGGCTTCGGAGGCGCGTAGGTAATCTTGTGGGATGTGCTTATCGCCGAGCATTCCCATGTGCCGCAGAACCGCTTGCACGGTTCCATGGCGGTCATGGCCTGCCTGGCAGTGCGTCAGAGCGTTCGACGGGTCGCCGCAATCGCAATCTGGGCACTGTGGTGTGGACCCGGCGGAGAAGGGGAGCGAGTAGTCCAGGCTCTCGCTCGGGGCGATGCTGAATCCTTCGGCCTTGAGGTTCTCGATGATTTCCGGGTCGGTGGTGGCGAATCGGGCCGAGTCTGCGTCGCCATCGCCGAGCCAGACGCCGAGCACGTATGGGGACAGCGGGAAGTCGGCCGTCGGCAATTGCGCGGCTTTGGCGACCGGAACGGCGTGGTTGATTCGTGTGCCAGCCGGGTCGCAGTGCAGAGTGACGGCGATTTCCCGGGTGGTCTTCACGGAGGCGGAGGTCTGCTGATTGCGGCTGTGGTTGTGGCTGCGGCTGTATCCGGCGGCGGCGGACTGGGCCGACTCGCGTGACGCCCGGGTCTCGGTCAGCCACTGATGTTGTTCGTCGGCGACGAGAACCGCGCCGTCGGAGAACTCGACTTCGTAGCACGGGCGGTCGTTCATCACCTCTGTCGCGGCGATGACTCGGGTGGGGCGCCCGTCAGCCCCTAGCAGGAAGTCGCCGACTCGGACTGCGCCCATGGTGGTCCAGCCCGTCGGGGTCGGGAGCGCTGTATCGACGGCGAGGGCCTTGCCGATGGCGGGACGAGCCGCGAGGATGATCATCTGGCCGGGGTGCAGGCCGTTGGTCAGCTGGTCCAGGTCGGTGAAGCCGGTGGGGACGCCGGTCATCTGGCCGGAGCGGTTGGAGATCGACTCGATCTCGTCGAGCGCGCCCTCCATGATGTCGGCGAGGGCGGCGTAGTCCTCGCCGGCGCGTTGCTCGGTGACGCCGTAGATCTCGGCCTGGGCGCGGTTGACGATCTCGTCGAGGTCCGCGCCGTCGGTGGAGTAGCCCATCTGCGTGATGCGAGTACCCGCCTCGACCAAGCGGCGCAGGATGGCGCGCTCCCGCACGATCACCGCGTAGTAGCCGGCGTTGGCCGCGGTGGGCACCGAGGACATCAGGGTGTGCAGGTACGGTGCGCCGCCGACTCTGGCCAGCTCGCCGCGCTTGGTCAGTTCCGCCGAGACGGTTACGGCGTCGGCGGGTTCGCCTCGGCCGTAGAGGTCGAGGATCGAGTCGAAGACCAACTCGTGCGCGGGCTTGTAGAAGTCTCGCCCTTTGATGACGTCGATGACGTCCGCGATGGCGTCCTTGGACAGCAGCATGCCGCCGAGCACGCCCTGCTCGGCTGCCAGGTCCTGGGGCGGGGTGCGGTCGTACGACGAGCGGCTGCTGCCGCCGTAGCCCTGGGGGCCGGGGTCGCCCATGCCGTCGTCGGGAGGTTCGGGTACGCCGTCCGGACCGTTGAAGGCGGACATGGGACTGCTCGCCTCCTCGGGTCAGGCGGGTGTCGGCGGATCCGGGGTTCGCGGCCCGCAGTTCGCGGCCTGCAATTCAGGGTCCGGGTCGGTCGGGGTCGTTGATCCGGATACGGGGGCTGTGGAACGCGGGTGGGTCATTCACGGTACGGCGGGTGGGTGCGGCAGGCGAGCGGGAAGTACACAGGGGTTGTGGATAACCTGGAGATTCCTGTGGACAACCGGCCTGTTCCTGTTGAAAACCCGGCCTTGTCCTGTGCGTATGGAGTGGACAACCGGTGTGGACGAACCTGCCGCCCCCGGTGGCTCGCGCCGTGAGGTGCAGTGGTCCGGCGGGTGGTTTTCCACCTGCTGTGGATAGAAAAAAGTCGGGTGCCGCGCCTCCGTTTCAGGCGCGGCACCCGACACCGCGTCGGTACCCGGCGGACGGACCGTCGGGCGTGACGACTATCAGGCGGTGACGACCGTCAGGCCGCGGTGACCGTCAGGCCGATGGTCGCCGCGACCTCGGGGTGCAGCCGGATGGAGACCTTGTGGCTGCCGACCGTCTTGATCGGGGCCGGGATCTCGATCTTCCGCTTGTCCACCGAGGGGCCGCCCGCCTTGGACACCGCGGTGGCGATGTCCGCCACGGTGACCGCGCCGAACAGCCGGCCCGAGTTGCCCGCCCGGCTGGAGAGCCGGACGTTGAGCCGCTCGAGTTCCTTCTTGATCTGCTCGGCGTGGCCGAGGTCGCGCACCTCGCGGGCGCGGCGGGCCTTGCGGATGGTCTCGATCTGCTTCTCCGCGCCCCTGGTCCAGGAGATCGCGAAGCCGCGCGGCAGCAGGTAGTTGCGGCCGTAGCCGTCCTTGACCTCGACCACGTCGCCTGGGGCGCCGAGGCCGGTGACCTCGTGCGTGAGGATGAGCTTCATCTTCTCGGCCCTTCCTAACGCGCGGTGCTGGTGTACGGCAGCAGCGCCATCTCACGGCTGTTCTTCACGGCCGTGGCGACGTCGCGCTGATGCTGGGTGCAGTTGCCGGTCACGCGACGGGCACGGATCTTGCCGCGGTCGGAAATGTACTTCCGCAGCAGGTTCGTGTCCTTGTAGTCGACGGACGTGACCTTGTCCTTGCAAAAGGCGCAAACCTTCTTCTTCGGCTTGCGCACCGGGGGCTTAGCCATGATCGCTCTCTTATCCCTGCGAAATCTGTCGGTCTAGAAGGGGGGTTCGTCCGAGTAGCCGCCGCCCCAGCCGCCGCCCGAGCCACCACCGGTGGCCCAGGGGTCGTCCTGGGGTGCGTTGCCCCCACCGGAGTTGCCGGGGCCTCCCGAGGGAGCACCGCCCCAGCCGCCTGCGCCGCGCGAGTCGCCTCCGCCTCCGCCGAACCCGCCGCCTGCGCCGCGCGACGCCTTGGTGACCTTCGCCGTCGCGTACTTGAGCGACGGGCCGACCTCCTCGACGTCCAGCTCGACGACCGTGCGCTTCTCGCCCTCGCGGGTCTCGTAGGACCGCTGGCGAAGCCGGCCCTGCACGACCACGCGCATGCCCTTCGTCAGGCTCTCGGCCACGTTCTCCGCGGCCTGGCGCCAGATCGAGCAGCGCAGGAACAGCGCGTCGCCGTCCTTCCACTCGTTCGTGTTCTTGTCGAAGGCACGCGGGGTCGAAGCGACGGTGAAGCTCGCCACCGCCGCGCCGCTCGGGGTGAAGCGCAGTTCGGGGTCGTCGGTCAGGTTCCCGACGACGGTGATGACGGTCTCGCCTGCCATGGGGTTCTACTCGCCTTTCGGGCTAGCGGTCTTGTGGGGCGCAGCGCCCCGACGATGACGGCAAGTGCCCGGCGCAGCTCGGTGACTGAGGAACACTCACCGCTGGTCGGGTCGGATGACCTTGGTGCGCAGCACGCCCTCGTTGAGGTTGAGCTGGCGGTCGAACTCCTTCACCACGGAGGGCTCGGCGTTCAGGTTGATGACGGCGTAGATGCCCTCGGCAACCTTCTTGCCGCCCTTCTTGATCTCGTAGGCGAGCCTGCGACGGCCCCAGATGTCGGTCTTCTCGACCGTGCCGCCGTTGGTGCGGATCACGTTCAGGAAGCTCTCCACCGACGGAGCGATCTGACGCTCTTCGAGGTCCGGGTCGAGGATGACCATGACTTCGTAATGACGCATACGGAAACCCACCTCCTATGGACTCAAAACGGCCGCGGGCTCTCCGCGACAGGAGGGTTATGCGTCGGGCTGTGCTCAGGTGCGTGCACAGACCGGGTTCGGGCAAGTCTAGCGGCACCCTCATGGACCCTTGAAATCGACGGGAAACGCCCCGATGGTGACAGTGGGAGGGGCGGCGCCCGCACCGTGCGCGCGGGGGCGTGCCCGACCCGTTCGGCCGAAGACGCCCGCGGCAGGAAGGATCCATCGATGTCCCGCACGGTCCCTCCGGGCAGTGCCTCCCAAGGAGTCCACCGGCACCACTTCATCCTCAACACCGACGGCGGGAGCCACCCGCTGGAGAACACCGGCAGCATGCTGACCGCGGTCCTCGGCCTGGTCGCCGCGGTGTGCGCCTTCTTCCCCCCGCTGCACCTGCTCGGCTCGTGGACCGGGCTGTTCGGCCTGGGCACCGGGCTGTGGGCGCAGATGATCTCGGCGACGACGGCCGAGCGGTTCGTGAACATCACCGGAGTCGTCCTTTCCGGGATCGGTCTGCTTTTCGGGCTCGCTCACGGTGGACTCTACTGACCGCCACTGACAGCGACTGACTGCGGCGGGTGTCGGCGAGCGGGCGTACGGTTGGCCTCATGACCAAGACCCAGGGCTCGCGCGTCGGCTGCACCGTCGACCCCGCCGATCCGATCGGCGCCGCGGCCGAACGCGGCGCCGAGGCGATCCAGATCCTGCTCGGCGATCCGCAGAGCTGGAACAAGCCGGTCACGCTGTACCCGGACGGTGCCGAGGCGCTCAAACAGGCCGTGAAAGACGCTGAGTTGACCCTGTACGTGCACGCGGCGTACGTGATCAACGTGGCGTCGGCGAACAACCGGCTGCGGATCCCGAGCCGCAAGCTGTTGCAGCAGACCTTGGACGCGGCGGCGGAACTGGGCGCGGCGGGGGTCGTGGTGCACGGCGGGCACACGACCAAGAACGACGATCCCGAGCTCGGCTTCGACAACTGGCGCAAGGCCGTGGCGGGGCTGGAGTTCTCCTGCCCGATGTTCATCGAGAACACCGCGGGCGGCGATCACGCGGTGGCCCGCAGGCTGGAGTCGATCGCCCGGCTGTGGGACGCGCTCGACGGATACGACGTCGGGTTCTGCCTCGACACCTGCCACGCGTTCGCCGGGGGCGAGCCGGTGGAGACGGTGGTGGAGAAGGTCCTCGCGATCACCGGGCGGATCGACCTGATGCACGCCAACGACTCGCAGGGCGGCCTGGACTCGGGCCGGGACCGGCACGCCAACTTCGGCGAGGGGGCCATCGCCCCGGCGGACCTGGCCGCGGCGGTGCTTGCGGCGGCGGCGGTGGGCGCCGACTTCGTCTGTGAGACCCCCGGCGCTGCTACCGCTCAAGCGGCTGACATCTCCTGGATTCGCGAGCGGCTGGCCAAGGCGGAGTAGTACCCTCGCTCGGCGTGGCACTACTTTACGCGAGCAGATCATCACGCAAGGCGACTGCGGGGCTGGTGGTGCGGCAGCTCGGCCGCGCGGCTCACCTCGAATTCGTGGATAGGGCGGTTGGCGTCGTCGGTGTCGGTGTCGGTGTCGGTGGCGTTGCTGGTGGCGGCAGTGCTGTTCGCAGTGCTGTCGACAGTGGTGCTGTCGGCGGGATCGGCGTGTCGTTCTTGCAGTGTCCGTCGTGGGGTGCCGTGAAGAGCGGGTGGGATGCGGAGTCGCTGGGCTGGTACCAGGGCGCGCGGCTGGTGGGGGCGGGCCTCGTGCTCTACCGGTGGCTGCCGCGAGTACGCCGCTGCCTGGCGTATCTGCCCGAGGGACCGATGATCGACTGGTTCGGCGAGCGCACCGGGACCGAGGTGGCGGAATGGCTCGGACCACTCGTCGAGGGACTGCGGCGGCGCGGGGCGTTCGCGGTCAAGCTGGGGCCGAAGGTGGTCAGCCGGATCTGGTCTGTGGCGACGCTCAAGCAGGCGATGGCCGGCGGAGGGCAGTGGCGGCTCGGTGACGTGCCCGCGGATTACGTCGATGCGCGAGCTGACGAACTATCACGACGGCTGCGCGCACTCGGATGGCGGCGTGCGAGGCCCGGTGGCGACGGTTTCACCGACTTCCAGCCGCGTTACCTCTTCCGGCTTCCGCTTGCCGGGCGCAGTGAGGAGCAGATCAGCGCGGGATTCAGTCAGCAGTGGCGACGAAACATCCGGCTGTCGCAGCGCGCCGACGTACACGTGGCGTGTGTAGGGCGCAGCTGGCTGCCCGAGTTTCACCGGCTGTACGTCGAGACTGCGGCGCGGGGCTGGTTCACACCGCGACCGCTGGAGTACTTCCAGCGCATGTTCGACGCCTTCGACGAGGAGGATCCGCAGCGGATCCGGCTGTACATCGCGCGGCGCGGTAACGAAGCGCTGGCTGCGGCGACCATGGTGCGCGTCGGGTCGTACGCCTGGTACAGCTACGGCGCGTCAGCGAACCAGGGGCGTGAATACCGGCCGTCGAACGCGTTGCAGTGGCGCATGATCCAGGACTGTGTTGCCGACGGCATGAACGTATACGACCTACGTGGTATCGGCGACTCGCTCGACCCGGCGCATCACCTGTACGGTCTGCTGCGTTTCAAGGCCGGACTCGGTGGCGAGGCGGTCGAGTACCTCGGCGAGTGGGACTACCCGATCAACCCGGTGTTGTATCGCGCGTTTCAGTTCTACCTGGCCCGGCGTTGACATGCCGCTCACCCTGTACGTCGACCGCAGTGCCTGGCGACATCATCAGCTGCGCGTGACACGGAGCGAGCCCGACCTGGTGCCCGTGGCCAAAGGCAACGGTTACGGCTTCACCGTGCCGGTGCTCGCGCGCGCGGCCGCCACACTTGGCGTGGATCAGCTGGCCGTGGGCACGGAGGACGAGGCCGCGTCGGTGATCGACTATTTCTCCGGCGACGTGATCGTGCTCGATCCGTACCTCGACGGCCTTGATCCGGCGCTTCCGGACGACCGCGTGGTGCGTACCGCCGCGTCCGTGGACGCGGTGCGGAAGCTGGCCGGCCACCGGATGGTCGTCGACTGCCGCAGCTCGCTGCGCCGTCAGGGCATCGCGCCAGACGAATTGCCGCTCGCGGCAGAGGCACTGGGTGGCCAGCGGGTCGACGGTTTCTCGCTGCACCTGCCGCTCGCCCGGCCCGCCGCGGCCGATCCCGTCGCCGAGACCCGATCCTGGGTGGAGGCGCTCACGGACGCGGGGTTCCGCGTCGAGACCATATATGTCAGCCATCTGGACCACGCCGAGGTCACCGATCTGGAGCTGGCTTTTCCGCGAACGCGGTTCCGGCCACGCATCGGCACGCAGCTGTGGCTCGGCGATCCGACCGCCGTCGAAGCCCGCGCGACCGTGTTGGACACGTTCCCGGTGCAACGCGGCGACCGGATCGGTTACCGGCAGACGCGATCGCGTCAAGACGGCTGGGTCGTGGTGGTCAGCGGCGGCACGGTGCAGGGCGTCGGGCTCGAAGCGCCGCGCACCCTGCGAGGGCTCGCGCCGCGTGCGAAGGAACTGCTGCGCTCGGGCCTCGCGGCCGTGAACCGGACTCGGTCACCGTTCCGCTGGCAGGGACGCAAGCAGTGGTTCGCCGAGCCGCCGCACATGCTGGTTTCGATGCTGTACCTGCCGCGTCAGGTCGACCCGCCGGAGCCGGGCGCCGAGCTGCCGGCCGAACTGCGGCACACCTCGACACACTTCGATCAGGTCGTCATGCGCTGACCTCGGCGCCGGCGTCTCACGCTGGCAGTTCGCCGCAGAAATCGGCCCCACGCGGTTGATCAAACACAGTCCGCCTGGCTGCGTTGCCGCAGCGCCCTCAAACAGCAGCGCACTCGTGCAAAGTGCCCTTATGCCACAGCGCCCTCATATGCCACAGTGCCCTCAAACAATCGAGTTTGAGGGCACTGTGGCGCCTTGCAGCCGGGCGCGGATGGCCGATTTCCTACGCGGCGAACATCCGGCGCGGGACCGCTAGGCGGTCGCTTCGGTGGGTTGCGAGGCTTCCGGCTCCGGTTCCAGTTGCAGGTCCTCTTCCGGCGCCACCGCGTTCGGTGATACGTCTTCGAGTACGTCGCGGAAGCCGTACACGTCCGGCGCGCCGTCCAGTACGCCGCCGCCCGGGTCGTCGTGGCCGCCGGCCCGGATCGGGTCGCGCCGGGTGTCGAAGATGTCTCGGATCACCTGCACCACGAAGAAGAGCGTGCCGCCGATGTGGATCGCGATGGCCGTGTCGTAGCCGCCCTGCGGCAGGCCGCGCTCCGGCGTGTTGAGGGTGACCAGGTAGAGCCAGATCGCGCCGTAGTACAGCACTTCGCAGGCCTGCCAGATCAGGAAGTCGCGCCAGCGCGGCCGGGCCAGCACCGCGAGCGGGATGAGCCAGAGCACGTACTGCGGCGAGTAGACCTTGTTGAACAGGATGAACGCCGCCGCGACCAGGAACGCGACCTGGGCCACCCGCGGCCGGTTGCGGGCCAGCCAGGCGATCAGGCCGACGCCGACGCAGGAGAGCGCCAGCAGCACCGCGAAGTAGGTGTTGATCTGACTGTAGGTGAAGTTCATGTGCAGCGGGCTGTACTCGAGGAACAGCCACAGCGAGCCCCAGTCGGCGCCGCGCTTGTCGTTGAACGTGTAGAAGTAGACCCAGGAGTGCCAGTTCTCGACCGCGAACGGCAGGTTCACCACCAGCCAGGCGCCCACCGCGCCGAACAGGCACTGCGCCCATTCCTTCATCTTCCCGGCCCGCCAGCAGACCAGCACCAGGGACACCAGCAGCAGCGCCGGGTACAGCTTGGCCGCGGTGCCGAGGCCGATGAAGGCCCCGGCCAGCATCGGCCTGCGGCGGGCCCAGGCGAACAGCGCCACCGCCGCCAGGCCCACCGCGATCAGGTCCCAGTTGATCGTGCCGTTGAGCATCAGGCCCGGGGCCACCGCGAACATCGCGGCGTCCCACGGACGCGGCCCCGAGATCCCGATCAACGCCACCACCGTGATCGCGGCGAAGGCGAGCAGGAACCAGGTGGTGAACACGTAGAACCAGCGGCCCTGGTTGTTCGCGTCGCCGGGCACGTGCCTGGCCAGCAGCGCCGCGGTCTCCATCGCGGCCCCGGTGATGACCGGGTACTCCAGGTAATCGTTCGGGTTGGTCGAGAAGTACGCGACCTCACCCTGCGAGAAGCCGCGGCCCTGGTACATGAACGGGATGTCCGTGTAGCACATGTGCGTGTACTGCTGATTCCCGCCGCCGGTCCACGACGAGTTGAAGCACGGCTCGCGCATGCCGATGCCGATCGCGGTGGACAACAGCGTCAGCACGATCAGCAGGAACGCCATGCCCGCCCGGGTGCGCGGCAGCCGCGCCCGCTTGCCGTGCACGCCGCCGAAGCCGTCGGCGCCGACGTTCATCACCGGGTCGTCGAGACTCGGCGCGGTGATGCCGAGCAGGGCCGGGCGCGCGGCGTGCTGCGGCTCGCGCGACTCGGAGGCGTCGTCCAGTTCGGCAGTGCTGACCGTCATGCGCGTTACCATAGCGGCTCCGCTAAGGCTCTTCGAAGCGCTCTGCTTTCTTCTTAGTGCTTCCTGATGGCCGTTGGAGACCCGGATACACCGCTCGCGCTCGGCGTCGGCGTGCCGCCGCCTCCACCGCCGCCGCCCTGGCAGCCGCCGAACAGGAACTGCGGCGTGCAGGTCGACGAGGGGGTCGGGCTGGAACTTTCAGTCGGCGTCGCCGTCCCGGACGGGCCGCCGGGGCCGCCGTGGCCCTTGCCCGACGACTTCGTGGGGGACGCGGAGGCCGACGGGCTGGCCGACGGGCTGTTCTGTATCTGCATCGTCGAGGTGTTCGGGGCCGGGAAGGCCGGGTCCCCGGTGAACTTGGAGTTCGTCCCCTGCATCAGCTTCATGAACTCGGACCAGATCGGCAGCGAGACCGAGGCGCCGAAGGAGAAGCCCGAGCCGTTGATGTTGTCCACCGGGGCCTGGATCATCGTGCCCTTCTCGTTGATCCAGCGGGACACCGCGACCGCGGCTTCCAGCTTCGGCGTGTAGCCGTTGAACCACACGGCCGCCGTGGTGAAGTACCCGTTCTGCGTCTTGTCGTAGATGTCCGGGTACTTCTGCTGGAGCGTGTTCATGTCCATGGTCGAGGTGCCGGTCTTGCCCGCGATGTTCTGTAGCCCGGTCTGGTCGGACGCGCCGTACGCCGTGCCGTCCTTGTCCTGCGTGACGTGCGTCAGCGTCTGGGTGACGGTCTCGGCGACGTTCGGGTCGAGCGCCTGCGTCGGCCTGGCGTTCGGCTTCCAGTCCGTGCTGCCGTCGCTGTTCTTGATCTCCTTGACCTCGATCAGCGGGTACTGCGCGCCGTTGTCGGCGAACGCGCTGTACGCCGACGCCATCCGGGCGGGGCTCACCGCCGAGATGCCGAGGGTGAGTCGGGCGTTGTCCGCCAGGCCCTGGGCGTTCTTGGAGTTGATACCCAGGTCGTTGATCGTCTGCATCACGTCCTTGTACGTGACCTGGTTGGACAGGCGCACGAACGCGGTGTTCACCGACGCGGCGGTGGCCGTGTTGATGGTGATCATCCCGTGCGAGCCGTCGTCGTTCTTCACCGGCGGGTCACCAGCGGCCTGCTGCTGTTCGGTCGTGTCGCCGGGCTTCGGCCACGGCGAGTCGCCGCTGATGTAGCTGTCCGGCGAGATGTTCTGCTTGAACGCGGTCGCCAGTGTGAATGCCTTGAATGTCGAGCCGGGCTGCACCTGCCCCTGGGTGGCCCAGTTGTACTGCGTGGTCCCACCGTAGAAGGCGACCAGTTCGCCGGTCGTCGGATCCACCGCGGCCAGCGCCGGATACAGGTTCTGGTCGTACCAGTCCTTGTTGTTCAGCTTGGAGAGCAGCTGGTCCTGGACCGCCTGCTTGGCCAACGCCATGTACTTCTGGTTGAAGGTGGTGACGATGGTGTAGCCGCCGGAGCCGGATTCTATGTCGCTCAGCGACGGGATGTTGCTGTTCGGGTTGGCGGCCGCGTAGGAATCTATCCAGTTCTTGACCGCCTGCTGCATCTGCTGCTGCTCGGCCGTCTCGGTGGTGCTCGCCTGCGTGACCACGGCCGGGAACTTCGCCGCGGCGGCCGTGTAGTCGGCCTGGCTGATCAGCCCGTACGACTGCATGTTTTGCAGTACCGCGCCCCAGCGCGTCTTGAGCTGGCCCTGCCAGTACTGCTGCGTCGCCGGATCCTCGGTCGAGTCCCAGCCCTTGCTGAAGTTGGTCGGCTCGTTGACCAGCGAGGCCAGGAACGCCGCGTCGGACGGGCTGGTGATCTGGCTGATGTCCTTGCCGAGCCAGGCCTTCGACGCGGCCTCGACCCCGTACGAGTTGCGGCCGAAGAAGACCGTGTTCAGGTACTCCTGCATCACCCGGTCCTTGGTCCAGGTGTGGCCGATCTTGAGCGCTATGAAGATCTCGTCCATCTTCCGGCTGAACGTCTGGTTCTGCGTCAGGTAGGCGTTCTTGACGAACTGCTGGGTCAGCGTCGAGCCCCCTTGCAGCGGCTTGCCCTCCACGTCGTTGATGAACGAGCGGATCATGCCGGTGTAGGAGATGCCCGGATTCGTGCGGAAGGTCTTGTCCTCCGCCGCGATGATCGCGTTCTGCATCACCGGCGGGATCTGGCTTATGTTCACCGTCTGGCGGTTCTTCGAGCCCATGGTGGCGAAGGTGGTGCTGCCGTCGTCGTAGGTGAAGTTGGTCACCTGCGCGGTGGAGGCCAGCGACTCGGCGGTGGGGATCTGCACCGTGGCGTACTCGTACGCGACCAGGCCGATCAGCAGGAAGAAGCCGGCCAGCATGAAGGAGCTGACCTGCTTGATCGACGGCACGAACTGCCGCCAGCCGGCCATGCCGGTGCGCGGGTAGTCGAAGTACCGGTGGTAGCCGGTCTTCTTGACCGGCCGGCCGGCCGCGCGCTCGGCTGCGCGCCGCCCGGCCCCGTTCCTGGTGCCCCGGCCGTCGATGGCGCTCGGACCGTACCGGTCGGAGCGCCCCTGTCCTGGCGCGTACTCGGGTGTGCCTTCGGCGCCGGACCTGGCGGCCCGGCGTTCTTCGATGCGGGAGCGACGGCCCGGTCCGCCGGGGGCGTCTTCACCCGCGCGGGTCGGCTGGTCGGGGAAGGACGGCATCTGCCGGGTTCCGCCTGGAACGCCTGCGCCGCCGTAGACGATTTCACCGGGGATCGGGCCCTGCTGCCCGCGGGCGCGGTGACTGCTGCCGCGGTGCCCGCCGGCCTGAGGGTCGACAGAGGGCTGACCGTAGCCGCGCGAGTCCCCGCTTCCGCCTCCGGCTCCACCGTAGCCACGGTCCGAGCCGCTGTCCTGGCCGTAGCCGCGTGAGCCGCCCGAGGCGCCGTATCCACGGTCGCCCTGCCCGGGATCGCCGTAGCCGCGCGGTGCGGATCCGCCATACCCGCGGTCGGCCCCGCCCTGATCCGCGCCGCTGGCAGGGTTCTCGCCCTCGCCTGGCTGGGAGCCGTAGCCGCGTCTGCCGCCCCCGTAGGACCGTGAGCCGTCTCCAGACGCGTCGCCGCGTCCGTACTCGTGATCTCCGCCCATAAGCCGCGTCAGCTCCCTGTGCCTCTTTCGTGGCCCTCCCCGGAAGACGAACTCCCTTCCGAGGACGGTTCCCCGCGCCGAGACGACGCGATTGGCAAGCAGGGTACGCCGACTGCCCAAGTCGGCTGAAGTCGGGTGATCGATTTACGGGATCTTGCCCGTCAATGTCCGCAAGGACGGGTAACGAGCGCTCTCGTACACCTGCTGTGCGGCGGACTTGTCAGCCACGCCGCTCACATCTATCGTGTCGATGTATCGAACCGATACATCGTTTCGAGTGGTCTTCGCCGTGTGGACACGTACCGTACAACCTGCGGTCCGACGGTGGAAGACCAATGGTCATCCGATCCCGGCGCCGGGATCGGACCGAGCGACGAGGAGGCCCGGTGGCGAAGCGCTCCGGAGTGCTGGAGTTCGCCGTCCTCGGCCTGCTTCACGAGTCTCCGATGCACGGATATGAGCTGCGCAAGCGTCTCAACGTGCTGCTCGGCTCGTTGCGCATGTTCTCCTACGGCTCGCTCTATCCGTGTCTCAAGGAGCTGGTCGCGCGGGGCTGGCTGGTCGAGGACGCGCAGGCCGCGCCCGCGGCGCCGCGCCGGACCCCCGCCCGCGCCTCCGCCAGGAGCACCGCGGCGCACACCGGGCCGGGCGGCCCGGCGCGCCGGTCGAAGATCGTCTACCGGCTGACCCCGGAGGGCGAGGAGCAGTTCAGCCGACTGTTGTCCGACGCCGGCCCTTCGGCCTGGGAGGACGAGAACTTCGGCGTGCACTTCGCCTTCTTCGGCCGCACCGACGCGGCGGTCAGGCTGCGGATCCTGGAGGGGCGCCGCTCGCGCCTCGAAGAGCGGCTCGACCTGTTCCGCCAGTCGCTGATCCGCACCCGGGAGCGGCTGGACCGCTACACCCTGGAGGCGCAGCGGCACGGCCTCGAATCGGTGGAGCGTGAAGTGCGCTGGCTCAATGAGCTGATCAAGACCGAGCACGACCAGCAACTGGGTCCGCAGGTGGGCCCGCCGGCCCTCTGAGGCCCACGGGCGGATCGCGGGCGAGCAGGTCCCGAGATTTCGAGGGCGCGACCAAACCCGCCCACCGAATATCCACTACCAGAAGGAGCAAGACCGCATGGGTTCGGTTCGCGTAGCCATCGTGGGCGTGGGCAACTGCGCCTCATCCCTCGTGCAGGGCGTCGAGTACTACAAGGACGCCGACCCGTCCTCAAGAGTGCCGGGCCTGATGCACGTGCAGTTCGGTGATTACCACGTCCACGACATCGAGTTCGTGGCCGCGTTCGACGTGGACGCCAAGAAGGTCGGCCAGGACCTGGCGCACGCCATCAACGCCTCCGAGAACAACACGATCAAGATCGCCGACGTCCCGCCGACCGGCGTGATCGTGCAGCGCGGCCACACCCTCGACGGGCTGGGCAAGTACTACCTGGAGACCATCGAGCAGTCGCCCGAGGAGCCGGTGGACGTCGTCCAGGCGCTCAAGGACGTGCGCGCCGACGTGCTGGTGTGCTACCTGCCGGTGGGTTCCGAGCAGGCCGCCAAGTTCTACGCGCAGGCCGCGATCGACGCGAAGGTGGCGTTCGTCAACGCCCTGCCGGTCTTCATCGCGGGCACCAAGGAGTGGGCGGACAAGTTCACCGAGGCCGGCGTGCCGATCGTCGGCGACGACATCAAGTCGCAGGTCGGCGCGACCATCACGCACCGGGTGCTGGCCAAGCTGTTCGAGGACCGCGGCGTCGTGCTCGACCGGACCATGCAGCTGAACGTCGGCGGCAACATGGACTTCATGAACATGCTTGAGCGCGAGCGGCTGGAGTCCAAGAAGATCTCCAAGACCCAGGCGGTCACCTCGCAGCTCTCGCACGACATCGGCAAGACCAACGTGCACATCGGCCCGTCCGACTACGTCTCCTGGCTCGACGACCGCAAGTGGGCGTACGTGCGCCTCGAAGGCCGTGCCTTCGGCGACGTGCCGCTGAACCTGGAGTACAAGCTGGAGGTCTGGGACTCGCCGAACTCGGCGGGCGTCATCATCGACGCGGTGCGGTGCGCGAAGATCGCGCTGGACCGGGGGATCGGCGGCCCGATCCTGTCGGCCTCGTCGTACTTCATGAAGTCGCCGCCGGTCCAGTACTTCGACGACGAGGCGCGTGACGCGGTCGAGAAGTTCATCCGGGCCGAAGTCGACCGCTGACGGCGCGCAGCGCCCGAGCAATCCGCAGTGCCCCGGCGTCGGAGAGGCTGCCGGGGCACTGGCCTGACCGGGGCCGTAACACGGCCGGACCGGTAGGCTCGCCCCATGTCGCGCAAGGTGGTGTGGGCAATCGTCGCCGGGGCGCTCGTCATCGCGGGCTACCTCTACTGGGTGAACCAGGGCAAGAGCCACTACGCGTCCGTCGGTGACTGCGTCGCGATTCCGAAGGCGGGCCAACTGGTCCACGTGTCGTGCGACGGCAGGGGCGCGTTGCGTGTACTGGCCAAGTTCGCCGGCGACGACTCGAACCAGTGCGACGCGGTGAGCGGCACCACACACGCCTTCGTCGAGTACCCGAAGGGCACCGCCGCCTTCGTGTTGTGTACGGAAGCGGCGAAGTGACGACCCGTTACGCCGCGCTGCTCGCGGCGGTCAACGTGGGGAAGCGCCAGGTCCCGATGGCGGACCTGCGTCAACTGCTCGCCGACCTGGGCTACGGCGACGCCCGCACCTATCTTGCGAGTGGAAACGCCGTCTTCGACGCGGGTGACAGTCGCGATGGCGGCGGCGCCGAAGACGACGAGCCCGCGATCGCGGCGCGGATTTCGGCGGCGCTCAAGGACCGCTTCGGATTCGAAGTGCCGTGCGTGGTACGCACGAGCGAGTACCTGAGCGCCGTGATCGAGGCGTGCCCGTTCCCGGCGGACGACGTGGCCGGCAAGCATCTGCACGCGACGTTTTACGCGGAGCCCGTCGACACGGACCGTTATGCGGACATCGATCGGGAGGCGCTCCTGCCCGAGGAGTTCCGCTTCGGCGACCGCGTGATGTACCTCTATCTTCCCGGCGGGATGGGCCGCTCAGCTCTGGCCGCGGCGCTGTCGAAGCCTGCGACGCGCACGAAGGGCGTCGTCGCGACCGGCCGGAACTGGAACACGGTCAAGGCACTCGCGCAGCTGACCGCCGGCTCTGCTTGATCCGGCTCCTGCGGAGGGCGTGGGATTCGAACCCACGATGACTCTCGTCATGCCGCTTTTCAAGAGCGGTGCCCTAGGCCACTAGGCGAGCCCTCCGGGCCGCGAGTCGCCCCGCGGTCCGGCGGTCAGTGTCTCACATACGGGCTCGCCGACGTGCGGATTACCCACGTACTCACGCTTGCGGCTGGTCCAGCGGGGAGATGTGCACCGCGGTGCCGTAGGCGCAGATCTCCGTCCAGACGTCGCCCATCTCCGAGGTGTCGAAGCGCATCGCGATGACGGCGTTGGCGCCGCGGGACTGCGCCTCGCCGATCATCCGGCCCATCACCTCGTTGCGGCTCTCGACCAGGACCTTGGTCATGCCGCGCAGCTCTCCGCCGAACATCGACTTGAGGCCGGCGCCCATCTGGCTGAACACGTTGCGGGAGCGGACGGTCAGGCCGAACACCTCCCCGAGTACCTGGTCGATGCGGTACCCGGGGACGTCGTTGCTCGTGACGACGAGGAATTGCGGCCCGGTCCATCCTGATGCTTCGCTCATCTGTCCACTCCGCTGTCATGTGAATTGGGGCTGTGTGAATAGGCGCTGAACTCGGACTGTTTACCGATCCTTCCTACCGCTGTCCGGTGCGTACCACCAGCAGCGCCACATTTCGCTGACACGATGGGGTGGTGAAGTCCGCATTGCGGCGCCCTCAAGTGGTCGCGCATCGGGGTGCCTCCACCGAAGCGCCTGAGCACACCCTCGCCGCGTATCGCACTGCGCTGTCCGTAGGCGCCGACGCCCTGGAGTGCGACGTCAGGTTGACCGCCGACGAGCACCTGGTGTGCGTGCACGACCGGAAGGTGAACCGCGTGTCGGACGGGCGCGGGCTGGTTTCGACGCTTGAGCTCGCCCGGCTCGAAGAGCTCGACTTCGGCTCCTGGCACCACACGCACGACCCCGAGGAGCCCGACCTCGACCGGAACCGGGTGCTGACGCTGCGTCGGCTGCTGGAGCTGGCCGCGGCGCACCCACGGCGGGTCGAGCTGGCGATCGAGGTCAAGCACCCCACCCGGTACGCCGGGCTGGTCGAGCGCAGGCTGGTCGAGTTGCTCGACGAGTTCGGATGGGCGCACGCGCGCGGCGGCGCGCCATCACCGGTTCGGGTGATGAGCTTCTCGCGGCTGGCCGTCCGGCGCATCCACCGGCTGGCGCCGTCGCTGGACACCGTGTTCCTGATGGAGCCGTTCTCCTACCGGTTGCGCGACGGAGCGCTGCCGCGCGGCGTGTCGATCGCCGGACCTGCGATCTCGATCTTGCGCAACCGCCCCGAGTACGTTGAGCGGCTGCACAGGTCGGGGCAGCGGGTGCACGTGTGGACCGTGGACGAGCCGAGTGACGTGGAACTGTGCATCAGACTCGGCGTGGACGCCATCATCACCAACAGGCCGCGTGAAGTACGTGCCCAGGTCGATCTGGTTGACGTGTAATCGGCTCTTCGAAGAACTGTAAGCACACAGTGAGCGGGATACATGTGAACGCATGTGCGCCCCGTGTTCGCCCGAATACGCTCCGGCGCGCGCAACCTTCAGGCTTTCATTCATTCCGCCACAACGTGACTCAAATCTCGGTAAAGCCAAGGCTTTGCCGCAGTCGGCGCAGCCGCGACCGGAAAGTGGCGGTGGCCAGGACGATTCCGGGGCGCCCCGCTGCGACCTGGTGTTCGGCGGGGCGCATTGGGCGCGCGAGCGTCGCCAAAGCGCCGTTGCGATCCGGATTCGGGCCGTTTCCCCCGCTGCGGCCATGGGCATCGATCTCATGGTGCCGTCCGGAATCCGGTGCGGACCACACCGAGAGCAGTGAGAGGGGTCGGTGGGGGTGATCATGCCTGTGGCGCGGGTTTCGCCTACCTCGTACACCGGCTATCTGCCGCACTCCTCGGTGAGCGTGAGGCAGGCCAGAGCGCAGTTGGCCGCCGCACTCTACGAGCGGGACGTGCTCAGTTCCCTCGTCGACGACGCCGTGCTCATACTCTCCGAGTTCGTCACCAACGCGCTGCGCCACGCGCGGGCGCTCAATTCGGGGATGATCCGCGTTTCCTGGGAGCTGAGCGGCGAGGGGCTGCTGCGGATCGAGGTGACGGACGGCGGCGGGACTACCCGGCCGTCCACGAAACCGTACTCGATGTCCGTCTCCGCGCACGCGGGCCGCGGCCTGGAGATCGTGGACCGGCTCGCCGACCGCTGGGGCTCCCAGCGGGAGGAGGGCGGCGACGAGTACACGGTGTGGGCCGAACTGGCCGTACGCGCCCGGCACGCCGGGCGCAGGATGCGGCCCGATCGCGGGGGATCGGGGGGGCCGACGACGGCCACGGTCACCGCACTGCCTTCCGCTCCAGCGAATCCCGCCGAGCCGTCGGCCCCCGAACCACCCGAACAGCCCACCGCGAGCGCGCCACAGCGCCCGGCCGAGCAGCCGGCCGCGGCAGTGATCCATCTGCTCCCCACGTATCCCCAGCGCTGAGCTCCCGCCGGGTGGCTGCTGCCTGCGCGCGGCCGCCAGAGCATTGAAGAACCCTGCAATACCTGGCCCATCCACCGGTCAAGACCTGGCAAAACACCGGGACAAATCCGCTCCGTGGTCTTGCGAACGCGCGCCGCGTCCGGGGTAGAGTCGTCACCGGCTCGACCGTCGGCGCATCCCCCGTCGCCGCCGGTCGGGCCACTGCGGTCCGGTCACTGTCGTGAAAACCGCTCCCGGCGACGTCGTTTCTCAAGGGGCCGCGCTACGCGGCCTGCTCGCCGTCCGGCCGGCCCTCCCTCTCCGACCGCACCGGGTTGGGTGCCAGGTAGGCGTCGAGCATCTCGCCGAGTTCGGCCAGCAACCGGAAGACCGGAACCGGTCCGTTGGCCGCGGCGGAGACGACGAACGCCTGAGCCGTCAGGACGATCGCATGTGCCTGCACGGCGATCGAGCCCTGCCGGATCGAGCCGTCCCGGTAGCCGGCGTCCAGCCGGTGCGCCAGCAGGGTGACCGCGATCTGTTGGGTGCTGCCGAACCGGTTGACCAGGTACGGCATGAGGATCTCCGGCTCGGCCTCCAGCACCTGGTGCATCAGCGGGTCGGCGTGGAAGGCACGGACCACCGCGAGCACCGTGTCGACCAGCCGCCTGCGGGCCGGGCGCAGGTCCGGCGGCGCGTACGGTGGCGGGTCGGCGGTGTGCTCGCGCAGGATCCGCGCGAACTCGTGCCCCAACACCTCGCTGATCAGCGAGCCGATGTCGGAGTAGCGCCGGTAGAGCGTCATCCGGCTGACGCCTGCGCGGCGGGCCACGTCGTTGAGCGTGGTGTCGTGCACCCCGGCGGCGAGAACGCAGGCCCGCGCCGCGTCGAGGATCTGCCGCTCGCTCAGACGCAGGGCGCGGGTACGGCCGCCATTGGCCGTCGGCACCGAGCTAGTACTCATCTCTGCCAGCCTACGCAAAGAGCTACCCGACAGTAACCACCATTGCGGAACTGTTCGGTGCCAGTGACCGGCGCTCGTCGTGGTGCCGGTCTTGCGGAACCGGACGCGAGTTAACTGGAGTTACTGCCCGTTCTGCGGGGTGACCTGCTGGTCGACCTGCTGCGCAGCGGGCGCTACCAGTCCCGACTCGACGTGTACGACCCCCGCGGAGAGCGGGGCTCCCACGGTGGCCAGCTCGGCGATCGCGTTGAACGCGCCCGTGCCGCCGCTGATCGCCGTCGGGCTGGTCGCGCACAGACCGTTCGCGTCCGCGGCGGTGATGGTGCACTGCACCTGGATCACGGTGCCGTCCGCCCGGGTGAGGTTCAACGCGACGAGCTGGTCCTTGCTCGTGCCGTTCGCCACGTAGACGCGTGCCGCGGCCGCTGTGTCCTCCTGCACGACGCACGCCTGGACCCGCACGGTGCCGTCGCTCATCGTCGCGGTCCGGGCCGTGCCGCAGAACTCCGGGTTCAGCGCCTGGACCCCGGCGCCCGGCGAGGGCGAAGCTGTCGCAGAGGGCTGACCCGAGGCCTGGGCGCCGGCGAGCCGCCCGGCCGCGGCCTGGGCATCATGGCTCTGCGACGGAGTCGCCTGGGCCGCCGCGATCGGGAGCACGACGACCCCGACCACCGCGCCGGCCAGTGCGAGCGTCCTTACGTGGTGGGGGCGAAGTGACGCGGAGTCGGAATTACGGGCGAGTCCGGCGTTCTCCGGCATGGAGCAGGGCCCCCTTCGAGCGGGGAAGAATTCGAATGATCAGTGGCCTGATCGAATGTCGAACACCGGATCGGTGCCGGTCGAATGCTAGCCCCCCGACGACCTGCGCCGGTAGTCGATTCACTCTTCCGGACTTGGCCTTTGCACGATCGTGACGGTCCTTTGCCACGGGTCCGGACCATAGGATTGCCATCCATGGAGACCAGCGATCTCGCCGTGATCGTCCCCGCGTTCGACGAGGAGGAGCGGATCGCCGCGACGGTCGAGGGCGCGGCGAAAGTGGCCGGGGTCGATCTGGTGCTCGTCGTGGACGACGGCTCCGCGGACGGCACCGCGCGCCGGGCCCGCGAGGCCGGCGCCATCGTGGTCCGGCACGGCCGCAACCGCGGCAAGGCGGCCGCGATGGAGACCGGCGCGGCCGCGCTCGCCGCGATCGAGGCGCGCGAGGGCCGGGCCGAGCCGCGGCTGCTGCTGTTCCTCGACGGGGACCTGGGGGCCACCGCGGCCAACGCGGCTCCGCTGGCCGAACCGGTCCGCTCCGGCGCGGTCGGCATGAGCATCGCGACGCTGCCGCCGCAGCCGGGCGGCGGGCACGGTTTCGTGGTGCGGCTGGCTCGTGGCGGGATCCGGGCGGCGGTGGGCTTCGAGGCGCGCCAGCCGCTGTCCGGCCAGCGATGCCTGAGCCGGGCGGCCTTCGAGGCGGCGCTGCCGCTGGCCCGCGGGTTCGGCGCGGAGACCGGGCTGACCATCGACGTGCTGCGGGCCGGCTACCGGATCGCCGAGGTCGAGGCCGAATTCCGGCACCGGGTCACCGGCACCGACCCGGGTGCTCAGCTGCACCGGGCTCGGCAGTACCGGGACGTGGCCCTGGCGCTCGCGGTGCGCCGCGTTCCGGCGCCGTTGCGCCCGGCGCCCCGGCGGCGCCGGCGGGGACCGCTCGCAGAAGGCTGATCGCAGGCTTCTGCGCGACGCTCCGGGCCCCGCCGCCGGGCTGCGCCAGATGCTCCGCTAAACGCTGTTCTGTGCCTCCTACGGCCGTCTGGTGGCCGTTGGGCGTATTCCTCAAGCGTTGCCCTTGGCTCAGGCCGCCGTGCTTGGGGCTGCTTAGGGCTTATGGCGCTGTGGACGTCAGATCGCTGTGGACGTCAGATCGCCGTGGACTCAGACCACCGTGAGCTCAGACCACCGTGGGCTGGCTGCCGTCCTCGCTGACCATCGGCAGCCCGGCGGCCTCCCAGGCGAGCATGCCGCCGGCCACGTTCAGCGCGGTGCAGCCGAGCTGGTTCAGGTAGCTCGTGGCCTGTTCCGAGCGGGCGCCGGCCCGGCAGATCACGTACACGTCCCGGTCGGCCGGAACCTCCTCGGTGCGCGCCGTCAGCTCGCTGAGCGCCAGATGGACGGCGTCGGGGGCGTGACCCGCCTGCCACTCGTCGTCCTCGCGCACATCCAGCAGGTACAGGTCGGCGGGCAGTGCCGCGAGGTCCACGGTGGGCGTGGCGGATTGGGATCCGAACATCTCTTCAGTTCGCTCCTTCGTGAGGGGCGCGAACGCCCTGAAGATCGGGTCAATGCAAGGTTAAGCGAAGCACGGGGCGCACCGCCGCGTTCACCGAGGGTTCCGCGGACTCTTGACACCCGATCTGGTCTAGTCCATTTTTGGCTTGCCGGGTTGTGCAAGCGCCGGTCGGACGCGGTGTCCGGGGAGTCCTCCCATGACTCGCGGTCGAGCGACGCTGCCCCGCCACGGCCGAAACCATATCGCGAGGCGAGAAAACACGGGGGCGGACTTCGGTCCCCAAAACGCCGGGGAGGCAGGCGCCGCTGCCTCCCCGGTCCCCCGACCGGCGCGGAAGAAGCCGACTCCACAGCGCTGATCCCATGTGTCCTGGCACCGATCTCATTACCGATCAGTGAGGCCTTCAAGGTAGCTTGTGCGGCGTGATCGACCTTCGCGAGCTTCGTGACGACCCGGAACGTTTCCGTGCCTCCCAGCGCGCCCGCGGCGAGGACTCGGACCTGGTGGACTGGGTGCTGGCCGCCGACGAACGGCGCCGGTCGTCCTCCCTCGGATTCGACACGCTGCGCGCCGAGCAGAAGAGTCTCGGCAAGCAGATTCCCAAGGCCTCCGGCGAGGAGAAGGCCGCGCTGCTCGAACGGGCCAACGAACTGGCCGCCGCGGTCAAGGCCGCCGACGCCGAGCAGAACGAGGCCGCCGAGGAAGCCCGCCGGCTCGCGCTGGCGCTCTCGAACGTCGTCGAGGAGGGCGTGCCCGAGGGCGGCGAAGAGGACTACGCGGTCCTGGAGACCGTCGGCACGCCCCGGGACTTCGCCGCCGAGGGCTTCGAGCCGCGCGATCACGTGGAACTCGGCCGGATCCTCGGCGCGATCGACCTGGAGCGCGGAGTCAAGGTCGGCGGGGCCAGGCAGTACTACCTGACCGGGGTCGGCGCGCTGCTGGAGTTCGCCCTGCTCAATCTGGCGATGGAGCAGGCGCTGCGGCACGGCTTCACCCCGGTGGTCACCCCCTCGCTGGTCAAGCCGTCGGCGATGCAGGGCACCGGTTTTCTTGCCCAAGCGGCCGAGAACGTCTACCACCTCGCCGAGGACGACCTCTACCTGGTCGGCACCTCGGAAGTGCCGCTCGCCGCGTACCACATGGACGAGATCCTGGACGCGTCCGCGCTGCCGCTGCGCTACGCCGGGTACTCCTCGTGCTACCGCCGCGAGGCCGGGTCCTACGGCAAGGACACCCGCGGGATCATCCGCGTGCACCAGTTCGAGAAGGTCGAGATGTTCTCCTTCTGTGCCCCCGAGGACGCGCAGGCGGAGCACCGGCGGCTGCTCGGCTGGGAGAAGGAGTTCCTCGGCCGGCTGGAGCTGCCGTTCCGGGTGATCGACGTGGCCGCCGGCGACCTCGGCTCCTCGGCGGCGCGCAAGTTCGACTGCGAGGCGTGGATCCCCACCCAGGGCAAGTACCGCGAGGTGACCTCGACCTCGAACTGCACCGGCTTCCAGGCCAGGCGGCTGTCGGTGCGGCTGCGGGACGCGGACGGGGTGCGCCCGCTGGCCACGCTCAACGGGACGCTGTGCGCGATGACCCGGATGATCGTGGCGATCCTGGAGAACCATCAGCAGCCTGACGGCTCGGTCCGGGTGCCGGAGGCGCTTCGCCCTCACCTCGGCGGCCGAGAGGTTCTCAGTCCTCTGATCAAGTAGCCGGGCTTCGGGCAGCTAGCCGGGGCGTCGGCCCACGTCAAGCGCCCGGATGGGGCGGGGCGTGGCAAAAAGGGGCGCGTCATCGGCAAACGCGCTCCCCCGGAGCATGCGCGGGCGTACAGTACGCACATGCCACGCCACTCCCCGCTTGCGGCCATGCTGCGGCGGTACGGGATCGGCGACGTACTCGCGTTCCGGCCGCTCGACGAGGGCCTGCTCAACCGCTCATTCGCCGTACGGACCGGCTCGGGACCGCTGTTCCTCAAGCACTATCTGGATCAGGAACCGCATACCATCCTGGCGCAGCACGCCGCGACCGCCGCGCTGTCCGCCCGCGGCCTGCCGGTCATCGCCCCGCTGAGCGACCTGGCCGGGCGGACCCTCGCCCGCAGCGGAGAACGGCTGTTCGCGCTCTACCCCTGGGCGGACGGGGAGCATCTGCCGGGGCTGGCCCTGGAACTCACGCAGTGCCACGAACTCGGGGCGCTGCTCGGCCGGCTGCACCGCGCGCTGACCGAGGTCCTCGGCCCGGTCGAGCAGCCGCTGCTCCAGCCGGCCAACCGGGTGCAGGACGCTCGCGCCAAAGCCCTGCAACTGCTTGACCTGTTGCGCAGCAGGCCGGTGCGCGAGGGGATCGACGACCTGGCCGAGTTCAGGCTGGTCGAACGGCTCGGTCTGCTCAGCAGCCTGGCGCACCAGCGGCCCGGCGACGAGGCGCAGCTCACCGTCGGGCACGTGCACGGCGACTTCCACGGCTTGAACGTCTTTCACGGACCGAGTGGAGAGATCACCGCGGTGGTCGACTGGGACCGGCTCGGCGCAGCGCCCTACGGCGAGGAACTGGTGCGGTCCGCGCTGATCTTCTTCGTCGACCCGCACGACGGGCAACTCGACCTGTCCCGGGTGCGCGAGTACGTGCACGGCTACGTGTCCGCGGTGCCGTCGATGGCCCACGAACTGGCGGCTGCCGTGCACCGGCTGTGGTGGGAGCGGCTGACCGACTTCTGGATGCTCACCTGGCGGTATGAACGTCAGGACGAGCGCACCGACGTGCAGTTCCCGGCCGCGGCGGCGCTCGTGGTGTGGTGGACGCACCACTACGAGAAGGTCCTGGACGCCTTCTGCGGCTAGTCGGTTCAGGCCGCAGGCCGCTGATAGCGAAGCAGCGCCACGCCGTTGCCGAAGGGCCGGGTCTCGGTGAGTTGCAGGTCGGTCCTGGGAGTGCCCGGCGGGAACAGGGGCTTGCCGTTGCCGAGGACGACCGGGACCACGTAGAGCCGGTACTCGTCGATCAGGCCGTATCGCATGAAGACCGCGGTGAGGCCGGCGCCGCCCAGCGACAGATCGCCGCCGGGCCGCGCCTTGAGCTCTTCGATCTGTTCGGGCACGACGTCGCGCACGATCGTGGAGTTCCAGTCGGCCCGCTCCAGCGTCCTGGAGTACACGAGCTTTGGCATGTCGCGCCAGATGGCCGCGAACTCGATCATCGGGCGCGGGGCCAGCGGGTCCTGGTCGGCGGTCGGCCAGAACTTCGCCATCAGCTCGTACATGGGGCGCCCCATGAGGAACGCGCCCATCGCGCCGAGCTGCCGGTTGAAGTGGTCGTGCAGCTCCTCGTCGACCAGATGCCAGTCCAGCTCGCGATTCGGTCCCTCGATGTAGCCGTCGAGGGACACCACCATCTGTAAGACGATCTTCCGCATCGCGGGCCCCGGTCCGTCAGCCGGTCACAGGTACGGGCCGGCGCCGGTCGGGTTCGGCCGCTGCACCTGCTGGTCGGACATCCCGGGGGGCAGCGCCCGGCGCATCTGCTCCAGTTGCGCGCGCGCCGCCATCTGCTGGGCGAACAGCGCGGTCTGGATGCCGTGGAAGAGCCCTTCGAGCCAGCCGACCAGCTGGGCCTGGGCGATCCGCAGCTCGGCCTCGCTCGGCACGCCGTCCTCGGCGAACGGCAGGGAGAGCCGTTCGAGCTCGCTGATCAGCTCGGGCGCCAGGCCCTTCTCCAGCTCGGCGATCGAGGACTTGTGGATCTCCTTGAGCCGCACCCGGCTGGCCTCGTCCAGCGGCGCGGCCCGCACCTCTTCGAGCAGCTGCTTGATCATCGAGCCGATCCGCATGACCTTCGCGGGCTGCTCGACCATCTCGGCGACCGCGGCCGGGTCCTCGCCGTTCTGCCCCGGCACCTGCTCCATGACCTCGGCGCCGTCCTCGTCGACCACCGGGAGCCCGCCGGGGCCGACCACGACGTAGCGGCCGGACCGGTAGTCGGGCTGGTTCTGGATTTCCGAGTTCTGCGGGTTCATCGGCTGCTCCAGCGGACGAGTCGGTTCGGCTTCGGTTCGGTCATGCTGTGTTTGCCGCGCTCTGCTATGCAACGAGCAGTACCTTACCCACGTGCCCCGACGATTCGACGAGTCGGTGCGCGCCGGCGGCGTCGGCGAGCGGGAACCGCTGGTCGGCGACCACGGTCAGGGTGCCGTCGGCGGTCAGCGGCCAGACGTGTTCGCGCACGGCGGACACGATCGCCGACTTCTCGGCCACCGGGCGTCCGCGCAACGACGTCGAGATGATCGCGGCCCGCTTGGACATCAGTCTGCCCAGATCGAGCTCGCCCCGGGTCCCGCCCTGGAGCCCGACGACGACGAGCCGTCCGTTGACGGCCAGCGCTTCCACGTTCCGGCCGAGGTAGGCGGCGCCCATGACGTCGAGGATGACGTCGGCGCCGTGGCCGGCGGTGATCTCGGCCAGGCGGGTCACGAAGTCCTCGGCGCGGTAGTCGATCGCGGCGTCGGCGCCCAGTTCGCGGCAGCGGGCGACTTTCTGCGCGGACCCGGCCGTGGCCACCACGCGGGCCCCGAGCGCCTTGCCCAGCTGGATCGCGGTGGTGCCCACGCCTCCGGCGCCGCCGTGTACGAGCAGAGTCTCCCGGGGCTGGAGCGCGGCGGCCATGAAGACGTTCGACCAGACGGTGCACACCGTCTCGGGCAGCCCCGCCGCGTCGATCAGATCGATCCCTTTCGGCACCGGCAGCACCTGGCCCGCCGGGACGGCCACCAACTCGGCGTATCCGCCGCCGGCCAGCAGCGCGCACACCTCGTCGCCCACGTTCCAGCCGGTGACCCCCGCGCCGAGCGTCGCGATCCGTCCCGAGCACTCCAGGCCGGGGATCGGGCTGGCCCCGGGCGGCGGAGGGTAGAAGCCCGCGCGCTGGAGCAGGTCGGCCCGGTTGACCGCGCTGGCGGCGACGGCGATCAGCACCTCGCCGGCGGCCGGGACCGGATCGGGCGCGTCCGCCCAGACGAGGACCTCGGGTCCGCCCGGCTTGGTGATCTCGATCGCTTTCACGGTTCCACCCTAATGCTCCGCGCCGCACGATCAGGCGGCCGGTTTGCTCGACGGCGCCGAGGGCGGGATCGCGCCGAAGCAGGCCGTCACTCGTCGGCCGGTCGCCGGTGTGCCTCGGCGGCGGCGGAGAGGACTGACACGACGCTGTCGAGGCCGTCCAGGCTCCCGCCGATGCCGAGCGCGTAACCGGCCAGGAACGTGGTCAGCGGCGCTGCGGGGCGGGCGATCGCGTGCGCGGCGACCCTGGCGAGGTCGAGCAGCGCGTCCTGCTGCTGCGCGGTGAGCGCGAGTTCGGGGCGGCCGAGTTCCGAAGCCGCTTCGCTGAGCCAGGAGTCGAGCATCGCGTGTCAGTCCCTCTCGTCGCCCGGGGTCCGCGGCGCCGGCTCGGCCGCCCACTGGCTTGGTTTAACACCGTGGCTGGTTTAGCACTGTGCTTCGTTTAACACCGTGTCTAACACCGTGTCGGCTCAGGCGGACGCTGTGTTGCTTCGGCAAGGTGCTATGTCGGTTTAGCGAGGCGCTGTGCCGGTTCGGCGAGCCGCCGTGCCGCGGCCACATCCTCCCAGGTGTCGCAGTCCAGCACGCTCTGCCCCGCCGCCGTGATCCGAAGCAGCCGCAGGTCCCGCACCAGTCGGCGCAGCGGAAGACCGTGCAGAGCCTCCTGGCCCTGATCGGCGATTCTCGCCAGCAGCGCATCGCGCCGGTAGACCGCGGTCAGCCACTGCTCGTGGCCGTCCGGGTCCACGGCGATGGCGCCGTCGTAACCGGTCCCCGAAGCGGTGAGCACTGTCCACAGGCTGTGGACAGTCTCAGCCGTCAGGAACGGGAGATCGGCGGCGAACACACCGACGTAAGGGGCTCGGCACATGGAGAGTCCGGCCGCGATCGCCGCGACCGGTCCGCCACCCGGCGGATCCTCGCGGGCCCAACGCACCGAGCGGCGCGTCGGACGCATCGGTCCGACAACGATCGGATTGTTGTGATTTACCGAAATATCATGACCGGAGGCCGCCTCGGCGGCATCTGCGGATGCAACTCCAGTGGATTCTTCCCCGTGCGGCGCTGCGTCGTGCACGACCGCGGTGCAAGCCTCGATGACCCGGTCGAGCAGCGACCGGCCGCCGATCTCGACCATCGGCTTGTCCGCGCCGCCGAGGCGCCGTGCTTCCCCGCCGGCCAGGATCAGTACGTCTATCAGGGCGTCCACGTAAGCATCATGCCGCCATTGTCACGCCCGGCTTGAGGTCCCGCTCGAAGTGGATCATCGCGCCACGCGCCGGGTGGTTGCGGATGTCCACCCGATCGCACAAAGCCTCGATGAGCATCAGGCCACGGCCGTCCTCCGGAGTGTCCGCCAGGGGCACCGCCGCGAGGTGCGCCCGATGCCGTGTTGACGCGGACGTGTGCTCGGCCAGCCGGCGCGGGGCGAAGCCGACCCCGTTGTCGATCACGTCGATCCAGCACCGGTCCTCGCTGATCCCGGCCGCCACCCAGTACCCTTCCGCCTCGCCGGCGTGCTCGATCACGTTCGCGCACGCCTCGGTGAGCGCCACGCCCAGATCGAAGGAGATCTCCGGATCCATCCCGGCGAGCGACGCGGTGTCCCGCAGCATGCGCCGGGCCTTCCCCACGCTCTCCGCCTCTCTGGGCAGCAGCAGGGTCCAGTTGACGTCCACGAGCCACAACCTCCCACGGTCGAGGTGCACGCAGTTACGTATTACCGCTCCCGAGGATCAATACGCGCTCAACGTACGTGATGGCCGACACCGTGTCGTGCCCGGATCACTCATACGGCTGCACCCTCTGAGCGCAGCCCAGTTGCATGGCAGCAAGATACGGTGGTCACCATGTCGGTCCAGCAACCAGCCCGTTACGCCTACCTCGGACCCGAGGGCACGTTCACCGAGGCGGCGCTGCTCGCGCTGCCGGAGGCCGCTTCAGTCGAGGCGGTGCCTTACCCGACTGTCCCCACCGCGCTCGGTTCGGTACGCCGTGGCGAGTGCGCCGCCGCGGTCGTCGCCATGGAAAGCTCCGTCGAGGGCGCGGTCACCGCGACGATAGACGAACTGGCTACCGGTGAACCGCTGGTCATCATCCGGGAACTGGTGCTGCCGGTGAGTTTCGCGTTGCTGGCGCGGCCGGGCACCGTCCTCGACGACGTCAAGACGGTCGCCAGCCACCCGGTGGCCGAACCGCAGTGCCGCCGCTGGCTCGGCGAGCACCTGCCGGACGCCCGCTGGGAGGCCGCCACGTCGAACGCGCACGCGGCTCGCCAGGTGCAGGACGGGATCTACGACGCGGCGCTGGCCGGTTCGTTCACGGCCACCCGCTACGGGCTGGTCGTGCTCGCCGAGCCGGTGCACGACGTCGCCGGTGCGCAGACCCGGTTCGTGGTGGTCACCCGGCCCGGCCCGGTGCCGCCGCCCTCCGGGATGGACAAGACCTCGATCACGGTCGGGCTGCGCGACAACCACCCCGGCGAGCTGATGGAGATCCTGGAGCAGTTCGCCACCCGCGGGGTCAACCTGAGCCGGATCGAGTCGCGGCCGACCGGCAAGGCGATGGGCCGCTACTTCTTCTTCATCGACTGCGAGGGCCACATCGCCGACGCCCGCGTCGGCGAGGCGCTGATGGGTCTGCGCCGCACAAGCGCGCACCTGCGGTTCCTCGGCTCGTATCCGCGCGCCGACGGGCAGTCGCCCACGGTGCGCCTCGGCACCAGCGAGCAGGAGTTCGCCGCGGCACGCGATTGGCTTGAAGCAGCCCGCGCGGGCGGGTCCGCCTGAGCCGCCGGTGAACTCGCGTTCGCCCCGGCGTGCGCCTCCGACTGCAACCGTGCGGGCTCTGACGCCGCATCAGGCTGTGCCTTATGCAGTTGCAAGAGCCTCCTGAGAATTCTCAGCACGAGCCTTACCTGGCGTCTTGGGTCGGTTACGCTAGGCCACAAGACTGATGGCGCAGTCTGTCGCACCGATGCGTGGATGTAATTAGGGGACATCCGGGGGTCGCACGCTGCGGCAGAGACGAGCACGGATCGACGTACGAGGGGGTTGACAGTGGCGCTCGTGGTCGTCGTTCCGGGTCCCGGCGGTCCGGGCCCGCGTACGGCTGATTCGGGGGTGCGTCGGACCGATCCGGTGCAACGTGTCGTCGCGGCGTTGTCCTCTTCGGTGCGCACCATGCGCGGGCCGGTTCCGCGTGCGGGAGACGTCAACGTGCTGGACTTCGCCGATCTGTTCGCCCGGCCCGCCGAGTCCGCAGACGCCGCGGACGGCGCCGCTGACGAGCTCACCACGGAACTGTTGCGCGCGTGGTGGACCGAGGCCGTCCGGATCGACAGGTTCGACGCGGGGGCCGATCGACGCGGGGGCCTGTTGGTGAATGGCCCGATCGATGGCTCAATCGGTGGCATAGTGCACGGCGCGGAGGAACCGGCCGAACTGTCCGCGGCGCTCGGCGGCGGCGCCTACTTCCGCGGCCCGCCGGATCTTGCCGAGACCGAGGCCCGCG
Source organism: Actinocrinis sp. (assembly GCF_035946395.1). Lineage (NCBI taxonomy): Bacteria > Bacillati > Actinomycetota > Actinomycetes > Catenulisporales > Actinospicaceae > Actinocrinis > Actinocrinis sp. The sequence goes on along the minus strand of NZ_DASYZI010000258.1, from coordinate 21,716 downwards.
CGCTCAGTCGGTACCTGACCGATCTGAAGCTGCGTCACGAGGCCCGCGACCGGACCCAGGGCGCGATCCTGCCGGGCACCCGGGTCGTGATCGGCCACGGACTCGGCGGGTTGATCGCGTACGAGGCGCTGTGCGCGCTCGGTGACGGGGCAAGCGTCACCCTCGTCTCGCTCGGCGCCGCGCTGTGCGGGCCCGAGCAGATCTTCGGCCGGCTCGAACCCGCGCCCCGCAACGAGCAGGGACACTGGCCCGCCGCCGTCCGGCGCTGGTTCAACGTGGTGGCGCACTCCGACCCGACCGCGATGATCGCCCCGCAGCTGACCGCGCGCTTCGGCCCCGGGATCGAGGACGAGGTCGTCGAGATCAAGAGCTCCAGCGGCGACATCCAGCCCTACCTGCTGGACCGCGTCGTCGGCAGGGCGCTGGCCACCGGCCTGGCCCGCTGACGCCGTACGCGTGCCAGTTGTACGAATGCCGGGGCCAGTGCGCCCTAGCCGCCTAGCTTAGGTAGCCCAGATCCGGCTTCTCCGGCTCGGGCAGGGCCCACACCGGATACGGCTCCTGCGCGACCTGCTTCTGTTCCGGTACGTGGAACTGATCCGATATCTGCTGCTGGGCCGTGTACTCGATCGGGGTTTGGTGCTGGACCGGAACGACGGTCTCGGTCGCGTACATCGCGCGCAATTCGTCTTCCTTGTACTGGATCTGCTCGAAGAGCCGGGCGGACAGCGCGTCGAGCGCCCGTTCCGCGCCGAACTCGGCGAGCACTTGGCCGAGCGGGCTGGACAGCAGCGTGTCCCGCTCGACCCGCGCCTCGGCGGTCCGGGCGCGCAGCCAGATCAGCCGCTGACGCAGCCACAACTGTCGCTCCTCGGTGCCCGCCTCCGGCCCGTTGGCGCTGATCACCGTCCACTCCTCGGCCAGCCGCTGCAAGTCGTACAGGTCGGCGCGCCGGTACGCGTCATTGACCCGGGTTATGAACGCGTTGCGCCGCTCCTTCTCCCGCGGATCCTGCGTGAAGTCGGGGTGCGCGCGCCGCGCGAGGTCCCGGTAGAGCCGTTGCAGCGTCTTGGCCGGATCGGCCGTCTTGGACTGGTCCTCGGCGGGCTCGGCGGAGTCGATGAACCGCAGCGTGCTGGCGTACTCCGGATCGATCAGCGGCGCCGGTTCGGGCTCCGGCGGCAGCGGATCGGTCAGCGGATCGAACACGGGCGCGCCCGCCGATCCGTACCTCAGTTCGTACGCGCGGCGGGCCTGTTCGGGATCGCCGGACACCACGGCCTTCGCCTCGGCGATGAGCAGGTCGAGTTCGTCGAGCCGGTCGTAGAGCGGCCCGAGGTGGTGATGGTGCAGCCTGGTCAGGCGGTCGAGGTCGAGCCGTGCGGCCTCCAGGGCGATCTGCGCCTCGGCGAGCGCGGACTCGGCCGAGGAAACGGTGTCCTCCAACGACGGCGCTGCCTGTTCCCCCGTGGGCGGCGCCGTGCTGAAGGGCTTGTCTTCCGTGTCAGACGTCGCGGAGACGTCCATGGGGCCCTCCTTGCTGGTCCGTACGCGGTAAAGATATCGGTCGCACTGTGGTTCGGTGCATCGGCGGTTCAGTGCACCGCGCCGAAGAGGTTGAGCCCGACCACGCCCGCCACGATCAGGGAAACGGACACGAGCTTCGCCGCGGAGGCGCCTTCGCCCAGGAACAACATTCCGAAGACGACTGTTCCGGCCGCCCCGATCCCGGTCCACACCGCGTACGCCGGGCCGATCTCCAGCCGCCGCAGCGCCAGGGTCAGCAGCGCGAACGAGCCGATCGCGAACAGCGAGAAGCCGAGCGTCGGCCAGGGCTTGGACAAGCCGTCGCTCTGCTTGAGGCAGACCGCGAACCCGGTCTCCAGCAGACCGGCGAGAACGACGAGTACCCAGGCCATGTCCCTCAGTCTCGGTGGGCTGCTCATCGTACACAATTCGAATTAAGCGATGAATGTCAGTCATAAGGCCGAACCGGGTGGCCGAGGCGGCGCTGCTGAGCCAGGCTCGTGTGCAGTGTGGCGTGTGTGTAGCGGCGCTGATGTGCACGAAGGAACGAAGGGCGGCGGCGATGACGGTGGGCGGATCGACCCGGGGCACGCCGATGGATCGGGCGGTGAACATCGGGCCGGTGCTCTCGGAACGGCTCGGCTCCGTCGGCGTGGACACTCTCGAACAGCTCAAAGCGCTCGGCGCGTTGCGGGCCTGGCAGCTGATAGCGGACCAGACCCCGGGCGAGGAGTGCGTGCACACCCTGCTCGCCCTGGAAGGCGCGATCCGCTCGGTGCGTTGGACCGCGATCAGCCGACAGGAACGCGACCGGCTGCTGACCGCGGCCGGGCTGCGATAAGGCATCGGCGGTACGGCGAGCGCGGTCCGGCGTCGGCGGCAAGCCGTCAGACGACTCTGCCGGACTGCAACGCGGTCCAGGTCTGCTGGTTCGTCGAACCGGTCGCGGCGACTCCCACCTGCTCCTGGTAGCGGCGTACGGCGGCGAACGTCGCGGCGTCGTAGTGCCCGCTGATCGTGAGCCCGGCGTTCTCCGCCGTGTTCAGCGCCTCCTGTAGCCGCCTGACATCGCCCGAGCGCTGGCCGAACTTCAGGTCGGGCTGCGACCCGGCCGCGATCAGGGCGGTGAGCGTGGGCTTGCCCACGGTCCCGGACGGGTCGGCGGTCACCCCGGCTCTGGCCTGGAAGGACGCCACGGCCTGGGCGGTCGCCTGGTCGTACTGACCGGTGATGCCGCCGCCGTAGTAGCCGAGCGCACGCAGGCGCGTCTGCACGTAATGAACGTACGGCCCGGTCGAGCCGACGCTCAGCGGCAGCGACGTACCACCCGCAGAGGCGCTCGGCGATGCCGACGCGCTGGCGGACGCGGACGGGCTTGCCGAACCCGGCGCCAGGTCGACGCTGCCGACCGTCGAGGTAGTGGAGACTGTCGCGGTCGGCGAGTTCGTCGCGGCGCCGTTGGCTGGGCCGCTGCCGTTGTTGTGGCTGCCGATGTAAAGCAGGCCGAGGATCACCGCCGTGGCAGCGGCAACGGCTCCCAGGGTTCCCCACACCACCGGCTTGCGGATGCCGCTCGGTTCATCGTCGTCCCAGTCCTGAGCATCGTCGGATCCTGCTCCGGGTGGGTATCCGTTACCCGGTTGAGGGCGCACGTACTGCGTCGGCGCGGCGCTGAACGCGTCAACGGTCCGCGTGCCGTCCATCGGGCCCGACGGCGGGGGCATCCGGTAGTCGGCTTCGACCGGCGCGATCAGCTGAGTGCGGCTGTGCTCGTTGACTTGCCCGTCCGGCGGACGGAACAGCGACTCGAAGCCGGACTCCGGCGGCTGGGTGTGAGAGGGGCGATGCGTGGGCGGCGCCTGGAAAGGCAGCTGCTGGGTCGGGGCTGCCTGGGCTGCGTTCGATTGAACGGTGCCCGATTGGACTGTGCTCGACTGGACTGTGCTCGATTGAAAGCTGGCCGTTGCGATGGCTTCAGCGGGTACTGCCGCGGCGGGCGTACCGCACATTCGGCAGAACCGACCTTCGATCGGCTCACCGCAGGAGCTGCAATAGCTCAAGCTCACCGCTCGTCACGCTCCATCGGATGCCCGTGAAATCAATGTGCCCGTGAGGTCGATGTCGGCGCCCCCTTTACCCCGACGTTCGGTCGGTAACTGTAGTACGGGTGTACGCGCGCCTGATACGTTCCACGCCGACCTTTTGCTCTCCTGGGACAGGACTGTCACATAGAGCGCCGGGGCGTTATCTGCGCCCCTACAGGTACCACTCTGTCAGCGCTACAGGTACTGCCTGGCCGCGGCGACCGCCTGCGCGCCGTATGAGGCGCCGAAGAGCACGGCGTGCACGAGCAGCGGATGCAGCTGGTGCAGGCTTGTCCGCTCGCGCCAGTTCTCGTCGAGCGGGTGCACCTCGTCGTACGCGGCCACAATCGTGTCGAGATGGGGTGGTTCGAACAGGGCCATCATCGCCAGGTCGGTCTCCCGGTGGCCGCCGTGCGCCGCGGGGTCGATCAGCCAGGCGCGGCCGCGGGTGTCCCAGTGGATGTTGCCGGCCCAGAGGTCGCCGTGGATCCGGGCGGGCAGCTCCGGCGGTCCGGCCAGGTCCTCGATGCGCGCACAGACCCGCTCGATCACGGCCACCCCGTCGGCGTCCACCGCGCCCCGGTCCGCCGCCGCACGCAGGTAAGGCAGTACTCTGCGCCCGGCGTAGAAGCCGGGCCATTCCTCTTCCTCGTTGTTGTCGAGCGGCAGTGAGCCGATGTAGCCCGGCCAGTCGGCGCCGAAGGACTGCGCGCCGCGTGCGTGCAGGGTGGCCAGCTGGCGGCCGAATTCCTCGGCGCCGTCGCGGGTTGCCCGTCCCGGCGCGATCCAGGTGGTCACCAGCAGCGAGTCGCTGATCCCGAGCACTTCCGGCACCCGTACGCCCTCGGCCTCGCGCAGCCAGCGCAGTGCGTTGGCCTCGGAGGCCAGGAAGCTGGGATCCTGCCCGCCGGTCGCTTTGACGAACACGTTGCCCCCGCCGAGCAGCGCGACCCGGTATGTCCCCGCGCCCCCCGCGCCGGTGCCCAGCGCCGTCACCCCGGCCACGGCGGCCTCCAGCAGCGCGGCCACCTGGTCGCCGATCACCCTGCCCTCGTCTCCAGCGCCTTCCCAATGTGCGACAGCAGACCCGGCATCGCGCCCTCCACCATCGCCAGGCATTCTTCGAAGCCTGCCAGAGAACCGTAGTACGGATCGGGCACGTCCAGCCGGTCCGGCCCGGCGCCCGGGTCGAACTCGCGCAGCAGGCGCAACTCGGCCGGATGTTCCGCGGCCGATGCCGGGGAGCCGGTCCAGCGGCGCAGGGTCCGCAGATGCCCGGAGTCCATGGCCACCACCAGATCCCGGCGGCCGAGGTCTGCGGGCTCGAACTGCCGGGCGACGTGCCGTGACGGATAGCCGTGCTGTGCCAGCACGCGTACGGTGCGCGGGTCGGCGCCTTCGCCCACGTGCCAGTCGCCCGTCCCGGCGCTGTCGACGGCGACCGCGCCGGACAGTCCGGCCGCGGCGACGCGTGCGTGCATGACCCACTCGGCCATCGGCGAGCGGCAGATGTTCCCGGTACAGACGAAGCAGATGCGGTACGGGCCGCGGTCCCGTTCACTGCCGGGGCCGCGGTCCGTACCGGTACGGATGTCCGTGTGGTTGTTCACTGGCCTTGTTCTTCGGTCACGATCGTGTGCGCGGCCGTTGAACTGCGGCCGCTGCTCTGCGTTCTACTACTTCTACTTCTTCTTGTCGTCCGGCAGCAGCGCGTGCAGGATGAGCGACGTCGCGGTCGCGATCACCGCCCCGATGATCGCGAACAGGAAGTTCTCGACGTGGAAGGCCACCGAGAAGTGCTCGGAGATCTTCGAGGTCAGCCACAGCATGAGAGCGTTGATGACGAAGGTGAACAGGCCGAGGGTGACGATCAGCAGGCCCATGCTGAAGAGCTTGACGATCGGGCGCAGGAAGGTGTTGAGCAGGCCGAAGATGAGCGCGACCAGCAGCACCGTCCCTACCAGGCCGATCCCGTGACCGGTGAACTCGATGTGCGGTTTGGCGAGGATTGAGGCCACGTAGACCCCGACGCCGTTGATGAGGATCTTGATCACGTAATTCTTCATGGCCGCATGTTGCCGCAAGTGGCACGCTTCAGCCAAGAAGGTGTGGCAAGCTGTTGTAGAAGGGTACGGGTGGCGCTCGCAGAGCGTTGTGTATCACCCATCCGCGTCAGAGCCCGCCACAAAAACGGGCATTTTGTGCGACACAGGATATGATCGACGCCATGACAGCAGTGGATGACCGGCTCGGCCACATGGTCAAGAGCCTTGAGCAAGAGCTCTCCGGAGCGAAAGACGCGGCACTGCGCCCGATGGGCCTGACTGTCCCGCAGTACTCGGCGCTGTTGGTGATTGCTGACACGCCGGGTATCAGCGGGGCCGAACTCGCCCGCCGGTGCCTAGTGACTCCGCAGACCATGACGACGGTTTTGGGAAACCTGACCGTCAAGGGTCTCATCGAGCGGCGCACCGTCCCGGGTCAGGGCCGCGCGATGGAGACGACGATCACCGCGGCGGGCAAGAGATTGCTCGGCCGCGCCGACAAGAAGATCCTCGAGGTTGAGGAGCTGCTCAACGGGCAGCTCAGCAAGGCGGACCAGCAGTCGCTGCGCAAGCTGCTGGAGAAGTGCCGCAGCGCGTTCACCACCGTCACCGCTTCGGTCGAGGCGCAGGAGGAGACTCCCGCCGCGCCGACGCGTCCGGCCCGGAAGACCGCGAAGAAGGCACCCGCCGCCAAGAGGCCCGCGAAGAAGGCTGCTTCGAAGCGCACGGCAACGCGCGCCAAGAAGGCCTGATCGCAGCCGGCGACAGCCGGCGTACATCACGGCAGTGCCAACCGGCCGCGCTGTCTCAACAGTGTTAGTCGGTTGCCTACAGCATCAACAGGTGTCAATAGACATCGGTGGCATCAGCTTTATCAATGGTTTCAGTGCGACACGGAAATACCAGGCAGTATCAACAAGTGTCGGTTCGTGCGTCCCTGGCACGGATGTGCGATTTGGCGACCGACCGCGAGCAGCCCGCCGGGGTGCGCTAGGTCCCGGCGGGCACTGTCCTGCGTGTGTACTTGAGCCGTTGCCCGAGCAGGTGTGCCGCCTGGCCTGGCGACAGGCCTGGCGCCCGGGGCGAACGCGATATATCGTGGATTGGGGAACGGGGGCGAGGGCCCGGTCGTTCTCCTGGCAGACGCCGTAACGCGCGGCGTCGTAGCGCTCCTGAAGGGGTTGGGAAGGCAGATGCCATTCTGGCTCAAGGCTGTTCTCGCGGTCGCCGGCGTGGTGATCGCAGCCAAGATCGTGATCGCGCTGGTCACCGCGGTGTTCAGCTCGCTGTTCTTCGTCGCGCTCGTCGCCGGGGCGGCGGGCGTCCTGTGGTACGGCTACCGCCGGTTCATGAACTCGCTGCCTGCCAACAAGCGCCGGCAGATCCGCAACAAGCGCGGCTTCTGATCCTGTTCGACCGGGCCGCCACACGGGGTGAGGCGCGTCATCGCGCCGGTGCACGCACTTGCACCGGCGCGCGGTCGCGCTAGGGTGAGCCCGGAAAACTGAAGACCGCGGGAGCTCGGGACCGACCGGGCTGAGAGGGCGACTGGCCGAGGGCCGTGATGGCAGGCCGTCGTCGCCGACCGCATGAACCTGTCCGGGTAATGCCGGCGTAGGGAGCGTGGGACTTCCATGTCCGAAATTCGCAAGACTTATCTGAGCGTCGGCTCATCCACAGGCACATCCACGTCTGGCACATCTACGTCTGGGGTGCGCGGGGAACTGCGCGTGCCGATGCGTGAGATCGTCCTTTCGGACGGTAACAGTGTCGTGCTGTACGACACCTCCGGTCCTTATACCGACCCGGCACTCACGACCGATGTGCACGTCGGGCTGCCCAAGCTCCGGCAGCCGTGGATCGCCGCGCGCGGCTCCAACGGTGGCGGCGGTATTGGCACGCAGCTGTCGTACGCGCGCCGCGGCGAGATCACCGCCGAGATGGAGTTCATCGCACTACGCGAGGGCGTGCCGGCCGAGAAGGTGCGCGACGAGGTCGCCGCCGGGCGCGCGGTGATCCCGGCCAACGTCAACCACCCGGAGACCGAGCCGATGGTCATCGGCGAGGCCTTCCTGGTGAAGGTCAACGCCAACATCGGCAACTCCGCGGTCACCTCCTCGATCGAGCAGGAGGTGGAGAAGATGGTGTGGGCGACCCGCTGGGGCGCCGACACGGTGATGGACCTCTCGACCGGCCGGGACATCCACCAGACCCGCGAGTGGATCCTGCGCAACTCCCCGGTCCCGATCGGCACCGTGCCGATCTACCAGGCGCTGGAGAAGGTCGGCGGCAAGGCCGAGGAACTGTCCTGGGAGGCGTACCGGGACACCGTGGTCGAGCAGTGCGAACAGGGCGTCGACTACATGACCGTGCACGCGGGCGTGCGGCGCGACTACGTGCCGCTGACCGCTCGCCGCAAGACCGGCATCGTCTCGCGCGGCGGCTCGATCCTGGCGGCCTGGATGATCGCGCACGGCCGGGAGAACTTCCTGTACGACCACTTCGCCGAGCTGACCGACATCCTGCACGCGTACGACGTGACGTACTCCCTCGGCGACGGCCTGCGCCCCGGCTCGATCCACGACGCCAACGACGAGGCGCAACTCGCCGAACTGCGCACGCTCGGCGAACTCGGCCGGATCGCCCGTGAGCGCGACGTCCAGGTGATGATCGAAGGCCCCGGACACGTCCCCATGCACAAGATCCGCGAGAACGTCGAGTTGCAGAAGGCGCTGTGCGACGACGCGCCCTTCTACACCCTCGGCCCGCTGACCACCGACATCGCCCCCGGATACGACCACATCACCTCCGCCATCGGCGCTGCGATGATCGGCTGGTACGGCACTGCGATGCTCTGCTATGTCACCCCGAAGGAGCACCTGGGCCTGCCGGACCTGGAGGACGTCAAGCAGGGCATGATCGCCTACAAGATCGCCGCGCACGCCGCCGACCTGGCCAAGGGCCACCCCGGCGCGCAGGCCTGGGACGACGCGCTCTCCGATGCCCGGTTCGAATTCCGCTGGGAGGACCAGTTCAACCTGGCGCTCGACCCGGCCACGGCCCGCTCCTTCCACGACGAGACGCTGCCCGCCGCCCAGGCCAAGCAGGCGCACTTCTGCTCGATGTGTGGCCCGCACTTCTGTTCCATGCGCATCACGCACGAACTTCGCCGAATCGAGGAGCGGGGTAGCGCGGCGGCGGCCTCGGTCGGGTAAGACTGGTCAGGTGCATCAGGATGAGGATGACAACAACCCCGCTTCGGAGAGCTACGACGACACCGAGCGGCGGCGGCTGAAGGCCGCGGACGACGGTGCGGAGCCCTGGCACGAGTGGGGGCCGTACCTGTCGGAGCGCGCGTGGGGCACGGTCCGGGAGGACTACAGCGCGGACGGCGACGCCTGGGACTACTTCCCGTTCGAGCACGCGCGCTCCCGCGCCTATCGCTGGAGCGAGGACGGCCTGGCCGGGCTGTGCAACCTCAACCAGGACTGGTGTTTCGCCCTGGCCTTCTGGAACGAGCGCGACCCGATCCTCAAGGAACGCGCCTTCGGCCTGACCAACGCCGAGGGCAACCACGGTGAGGACGTCAAGGACTACTGGTGGTACGAGGACGCCACGCCGACCGCGTCATGGCTGCGCTGGCGCTACCACTACCCGCAGGCCGAGTTCCCGTACACGCAACTGCGTGAGCAGAACGCGGCGCGCGGAAAGGGCGACCCCGAGTACGAACTCATCGACACCGGGATCTTCGCCGGGGACCGTTACTTCGTCATCACCGCCGATTACGCCAAGGCTGCTCCCGAGGCATACGCGCTGCGCATCACGGTCGAGAACGTCGGACCTGAGGCCGCGCGGCTGCACGTCCTGCCGCACCTGTGGTTCCGCGACATGTGGTCCTGGGGCCGTGCGCCCGACATCGAGGACACGGTTGACACCGACGCGCTGCTCATCCGCGGCGAACCGGGGCGGCTGACCGCGACGCATCCGCACACCGGGGCCGTCTCGCTGTCCGACGCCTCGGGCCAGACTCCGCCCGCGCTGCTGTGCGACAACGAGACCAACGCGAAGCTGCTGTTCGGCGCGCAGAACCGCACGCAGTACCCGAAGGACGGCATCGGTGACCACGTCGTGCACGGCGCGTCGACGGTGAACCCGTCGGCGACCGGTACCAAAGGCGCGCTGCACTACGTACTCGAACTCGCTCCCGGCGAGCGCCGCGAGATCGACCTCTGGCTCACTGGTTCCGACAACGCCGCTTCCAATAACGCTGCTTCCGGCAACACCGCGTCCGGTGCGCAAGCAGCGGATCACGCGCGGGTGCTGGCCGACCGCGAACGTGACGCCGACACGTTCTACGCCGCCTGCACGCCGCCCGGTCTGAGCGCGGACGACGCGCGAATCATGCGCCAGGCCTACAGCGGCCTGATCTGGTCGAAGCAGTTCTATCACTACGACGTGCACCGCTGGCTGCACGGCGATCCGGCGCAGCCGCTGCCACCCGACCACCGGGCGCACGACCGGAACGCCGGCTGGCAGCACTTCTGGGCGCGTGACGTGCTGCTGATGCCCGATCCGTGGGAGTACCCGTGGTTCGCCGCGTGGGATCTGGCCTTCCACTGCGCCGCGCTGGCCGAGATCGACCCGGGCAGCGCGAAGCGGCAGCTGCTCACCTTCCTCTCCCAGCGCTATCAGCACCCGAACGGCCAGGTCCCGGCCTACGAGTGGAACTTCGACGACGTCAACCCTCCCGTGCTGGCCTGGGCCGCGCTGCGGGTGCACCGGGCGGCGGGCGGCGACCGCGAGTTCCTCAAGGCCTGCTTCCACAAGCTGCTGCTGAACTTCACCTTCTGGGTCAACCGCAAGGACCAGGGCGAGGACAACATCTTCGAGGGCGGATTCCTCGGCCTGGACAACATCGGGGTGTTCGACCGCTCGAAGCCGCCGGTCGACGGCGTGCTCGAACAGTCCGACGGCACCGGCTGGATGGCCTTCTACTGCCTGTGCATGCTGGAGCTCTCCCTCGAACTGGCCACGGCGGAGCCGGTCTATGAGGACATGGCCTGCAAGTTCGCCGAGCACTACGCCTACATCGCGGTGGCGATCAACGACTGCGGGCTCTGGGACGAGCAGGACGGCTTCTACTACGACCGGCTGCGCCGCGACGGCGCCGACCCGGTGGTGATCCGAGTGCGTTCCATGGTCGGCGCGATCCCGCTGCTCGCCGCCGTCGCCGTGGACGCCGACACGCTCAAGCGGCTGCCCGGCTTCACCGCGCACCTGGAGGAGTTCACCTCCCGTCGGCCCGAGTACGCCCGTGCGATGACCCGGCCGCACGCCGCGGGCGGAATGGTGTTCTCGGTGGCCGACGACGTGCAGGCGGCCCGGATCCTGAACCGGCTGCGCGACCCGGCGGAGTTCCTCTCTGCGCACGGGCTGCGCTCGCTCTCCCGCTACCACCTTGAGCACCCGTTCTCGGTGGATCTCGGCGGGTACACCGCGAGCGTGGACTACGAGCCCGGCGAGTCGCGCTCCGGGCTGTTCGGCGGCAACTCCAACTGGCGCGGCCCGGTCTGGATGCCGCTCAACTACCTCGTGTTCGAGGCCGTGTGCCGGGTCGGCCCGGCGCTGGCCGTCAGCGCGCACCCGGTCGACGGCGTGCCGCCGGTGGACCGGGCCGGTTTCGCCGAGGAGCTGCGGCAGCGGCTGATCGGCCTGTTCCGGCTCGGCCCGGACGGCCGGCGGCCGGTGCTCGGCGTGTCGGGCGGCGGCGCGCAGGACGACGGTGCGACACTCGAATCAGCCATCTTGCAGTCCGACCCGCGATGGCGGGACCGGCCGTGGTTCTTCGAGTACTTCCACGGTGACAGCGGAAAGGGGCTCGGCGCGGCGCACCAGACAGGGTGGACCGCCTTGATCGCTTCACTGATTCGTAATCCCACGTTGGGTTTTCCGCTACGCTGACCTGGGCATGTTCCGGAAGACAGGGCGGGCAAGAGGCGCACTGACGTGAAGACAGCGCTCGAAGGCGCACACCGGGCAAGCCGCGATCCGCGTCTCGCAACATCGGGGACGGCGCAATTTTGACCAAGAACACACAGGAGCGCATCGACGGCCGCGGTCACACCGTCAGGGAGCTGTTCACCGGCCGGCGGTACGGGCTCGAACATTACCAGCGGGAGTACGACTGGACGCGGACGCATGTCGGCGATCTGTTGCACGACCTGTCCGAGCGCTTCCTCGAACAGTGGCGGCCGGACCACGATCGCGAGGACGTGGCCGGGTACCGCCCTTACTTCCTCGGCCCCTTCGTCACCTATCCCTCCCCGGGTGTCTCCTACCTCGTCGACGGCCAGCAGCGGTTCACCACGCTGCTCCTGCTGCTCATCCACCTGCGCCACCGGCTGACGGATCAGGAGGACCACGCCGGGGCCGCCGTGCTGGACAACATGATCTGCACGGTCCAGTACGGCGTGCCCACCTTCACCGTGCACGTGGACGAGCGCGAGCCCGCGTTGCGCGCGCTGCGCGCCGGGCGCGACTTCCCGGTCACCGAGCTGACCCCGATCGCGGTGCGCACCATCTGCCAGCGCTACCGGGAACTGGTCGAGGACTTCCCGGCCGAACTGCGCGGCGAGGCGCTGCCGTTCTTCGTGGACTGGCTGCTTGAGCGGGTGTTCCTGGTCGAGATCACCGCGCGGGACCGCGACCACGGCTGGGAGATCTTCGAGTCGATGAACGACCGGGGCGCCCGGCTCACCCCGCTCGACCTGCTCAAGTCCTTCCTGCTCTCCCGCGCGGACAAGGACCACAGCGCGCTGAACGCGATCTGGCGGCGCACGATGTCGCAGCTCGCGGTCACCGACGACCAGGCGCCCGGCGACTTCATCAAGACCGTGCTGGCCGCCCGCTACGCGCCGGCCGACGCGGCCACCGCCGAGCGCATCTCCACCGCCTTCCACGAGTGGGTGCGGCAGAACACCGAGGCGGTCGGGCTGGTGCGGCCGCGCGACTACCGCGTGTTCATCCGCGAGACCATCAGGCCCCTGGCGGACCGCTACCGCGCGCTGGTCGAGGCCTGCGCCGCGCCGGCCAAGGGCCTTGAGCCGCTGTTCTACAACGCGGCCAACGGGTTCACCTCGTTCCAGCTCACCCTGATCATGGCGGCGATCGGCCCGACCGACTCGGACACCGTCTTCCGGGAGAAGGCCCGCCTGGTCGCCGCGTTCTGCGATCTGCTGCTGGCCCGCCGGATGGCCAACTACGCCGCGTTGCAGTCCGGCGACCTGGCCCGGCAGGTCGGCGCGCTGATCGAGCCGCTGCGCGCGGCGCAGAGCCTCGACGCGGTGCGCACCCTGCTGTCCGCCGAGGTGTCCGGGCTCGAACACGGCTTCGCCGGGCTGGAGACCTTCGGCCTGCGCTCGGACAACCGCAAGCAGGTGCGCTACCTGCTGTCCCGGATGACCGCGTGGGTGGAGACCCAGTGCGGCCAGCCCGACCTGATCGCCGACTACCTGGGCTTCGGCCCGACGGGGCGCCCGTACGAGATCGAGCACATCTGGGCCGACCACTTCGGCCCGTACGCCGAGGAGGTCGGCACGCCCGAGCGCTTCCGGGTGGTGCGCAACCGATTCGGCGCGTTGCTGCTGCTGCCCAAGGAGATCAACGCGGCATTCCGCGACGACCCGTACTCGCTCAAGGCCGAGCACTACCGCGCGCAGAACCTGCTGGCGCGCTCGCTGCACCCGCTGTGCTACGAGCGCAACCCGTCCTTCCGGCGGTTCATGCTGCGGCACGGCCTGGCCGACTACTTCCGGGCGTACCCGCACACCTTCGGCATCACGTCCATCACCGAGCGGCAGCGGCTCTACCGCGCCCTCTGCGAGCGGATCTGGGACCCGATCCGGCTCGGTCTCGCTCCGGCGGTCGAGCCGCAGCCGACGGAGCCCCAGACTGCGTGATATGGCCTTTCGAACTCGACTGGGGTGGTCCCGTCAGGGCGCTTCGTTGGGTACCGAGGGCAGCGCGCAGACCAGGCACGGGCCGCCGAGGAACACACCGGTGTCCAGGTTGACCGCGTAGCCCCCGGCGTACACCAGCGGACCGGTCACGTTCTGCGGCTCGATGCCGAGCAGCAGCGGGATCGGGGAGTGGCCGTGCACCATCTGCCTGCCGCCGAAGACGCGCAGGAACTCGCGGGCCGCCGTTCCCTCGTCCGAGGCGAAGGCGAAGCGCTTGGTCATCAGGTGGGTGAGGCGGTCGATCTCCTCGACGTCCACCGGGGCGCGAAGCAGCTCCGCGATGCCGGCGTTGACCGCCTCGACCGACTCGCCGTATTCGAGGTACCCGACCGTGTCCGCGTGCACGAGCAGGTGCTCGCCGACGCGGGCCATGGCGGGCAGAGCGGCGATCCACTGTAGATGATCGTCCGTCAGCCGGTCCGAGTCGGCGCTGCGGCCGCCGTTGCCGATCCAGCGCTCGCGGAACAGGGCGTGCACGTCGTCATCGTCGTCGTGGTGAAGTATGCGCAGCTTGCGCCCTTCGGGCAGGTGCGCGGCCAGCAGCATCGCCTCGTGGTTGCCGAGCAGGCAGCCCACCTCACCGCCCTGGTCGGCCGCCTGGACCTGCAACGACATCACCAGATCGAGCACTCCGACGCCGTCCGGGCCCCGGTCGGTCAGGTCGCCCAGGAACCACAGCCTGGAGTCCTCGCCGATCCAGCGCTCCCGCTCGTCGATGTAACCGGCGCGGTACAGCGCCTTGCGCAGCGGGTCCACGCAGCCGTGCACGTCGCCCACCGCGGCCACCGATTCGGACACGTCAACCATGAGATGTGAGGGTAGTGGCCGAGAATGGGATTCCGGTATCCCTGACGCGTGTCGCCATCGGGCGCTACCGTGCTGTGCAGGGTTTCGGCGCGGGGCGCAACGGTGCGCGGGGAGCCGCCGGAGACTGCGGTGTTCTTGAGGAGGATGCCGATGGCCGCACTCGGTCGGGCGGCACGTCAGGAGGGTCCGCCACGAGCGGGCCAGAGCCTGCAAGCCGCGTATACGCAGCGCTATGGCGCATTTCTCGCGGCGCGCCGCCGTGCCGCCGGGCTGTCAGCCCTCTGGTGGGGGCCGACGCTCGGCGCCGTCGCGATCCTTGCCGGCGTCTCGACGCACTTCCCGGTATTCGGGCTGGTCCTTTTCGTGCTGGCCACGGCCGCCGTGCTGGACGTGTTGTTCCGCCGGCCCGATTCGCTCGTCAAGGTCAAGGCGCGCGCCTCCGCAGAGTCGGCGACCGGTAAGGAGCTGCATGCGGTCGAGATCCGCGGCCGGGCGACTGTGCTGCACGACCGGATGTTCAGGGCGACGGCCGACCCGTTCGAGGTCGAACACCTGGTGCTGTCCCCGCGCGGCGCCTTCCTGATCGACACGAAGCAGTGGGGCGGCATCAAGATGCTGGGCACCTCGCTGTACGTCGGCCACGCCGATCAGGAGTCGTTGTTCGAGGCGATGGCCAAGCGGGCTCGGGCGCTCGCCGAGGCGCTGACCGAAGCGTCCGCGCACGACGAGGAGGTCGGCATCGTCACGATCCACCCCGTGATCGCTGTGGGCGCCGAACAGCTGAAGGGCACGCCACGCACCATGCGCGGCGTCACCATCGTGACTCTGCCTCAGCTCGCGCCGATGATGCGTAGCCCGGACCTGCGCTGGTCGCCCTCGGCCGTGGACACCCTGAGCGCCGCAGCTGAACTGCTGCTGGTGAGCAAGCAGTCGACCGGCGCGGTCTAGCAGTCCGACTGTCTTCTGGGCCGCCTTCTGACTAGCTCTCCGTCCGCCAGCGTTCCTCGATCCGGCCGAACCGCCAGACGGCCAGTGCCACGACCCACGTGGCGACGAAGAGCCCGACGATGACGAAGCCGACCGTGTTCAGGTTCAGCCCGGCGATCCAGGTCCAGAACGCCCCGGTGAAGTTGAGCTGCTGGGCCAGCAGGCCGAGCAGCTCGACGGTGCCCACGATCAGTGCGACGGCCACGGACAGTCCAGTGATCGTCAGGTTGTAGTACACCTTGCGCACCGGGTTGGCGAAGGCCCAGCCGTAGGCGAAGTTCATGAACGAGCCGTCGATCGTGTCCAGCAGGCTCATCCCGGCGGCGAACAGCACCGGCAGCGACAGGATCGCGTACCACGGCAGCCCGGCCAGCGCCGTGGACGAGGCCAGCACCAGGAAGGCGACCTCGGTGGCGGTGTCGAAGCCGAGGCCGAACAGCAGGCCGACCGGGTACATCTGCCACGGCTTGCGGATCGCCCGCATCACCCGCCCGAGGATCCGGTTGAGCAGGCCGCGGTTGTTCAGGTGCTCCTCAAGCGCGGTCTCGTCGAACTCGCCCCGGCGCATGGCCCGGAAGACCTTGAGGATGCCCCAGAAGATGACCGCGTTGACCGCGGCGATCACGTACAGGAAGCCGCCGGAGACGGTCGTGCCGATCAGCCCGGCGTAGTGGTGCAGCGGCGCGTTGCCGTCCTTGACCGGGCCGACCAGCGCCTTGACGCCCATCGCGAGCAGGAGGGAGAGCCCGAACACGACGCTGGAGTGGCCAAGCGAGAACCAGAAGCCGACCGACAGCGGTCGCTTGCTCTGCGGCATTTGCGCCTCTGACATTTCCGCCTGGGACATCAGCTTGCGCGTGGTGTTGTCGATCGCGGCTATGTGATCGGCGTCGAAGGCGTGGCGCATGCCCAGCGTGTAGGCGGTCAGCCCGGTGCCGACGCCGAACGCGGTACTGCCGAGCCGATAGTGGCTCGACGCGATGGACGCGACGATCCCCCAGCCGACCACGTGCAGCAGCAGGATGAATCCCGCCATTCCGGACAGCCGGTACCACTCGCCTGGGCGCAGTGCGCTGCGAGCTCGGGCGAGAGTGATCGTCGGCGTCATGAAAACCACTATTGCAAACTGTTCGCATCTGCGGCTAGTAGGCGGTCTGTGGACGCGCCTGTGACGTTCGAGACGTCCGAGTCGTACGCTGAGGCTCGGTTGACTTCGAGAAGGCACACCGCGATGTCAATGGCAGGGGTGTCAAAGACAGAAGACAGCGCTGTTGAAGAGGACAGTGCTGTTAGAACAGCGCTGTCAGAGAGGGCAGGCAATGGTGACTGGGCCCAAGCTGCGTGACGCGATCGCCACACTCCCGACCTACAAGGCGGGCAAGGCGCCGGAGCCCGGTGAGGGGAAGACGTTCAAGCTCGCCTCGAACGAGAACCCCTATCCGCCGCTGCCCGGCGTTCTGGAGGCCGCGTTCGCCGCGGCCGGCTCGATGAACCGCTACCCGGACTTCGGCTCGGTCGAGCTGCTCGAAGCGCTCGCCGCGCACTACGGCGTGCCGGTCGAGCACCTGGCGGTGGGTACCGGATCGGTCGGCGTTTCGCAGCAACTCCTACAGATCACCGCCGGACCGGGTGACGAGGTCGTGTACGCCTGGCGGTCCTTCGAGGCCTATCCGATCCTCACTCAGATCGCCGGGGCGACCTCGGTTCAGGTGCCGTTGCGCGACGAAAAGCACGACCTCGACGCGATGGCCGACGCGATAACCGACCGCACCCGGCTGGTCTTCGTGTGCACGCCGAACAACCCGACCGGCACCGTGGTGCACCGCGCCGAACTGGAACGTTTTCTGGACAGGGTGCCCGCCGGCGTCCTGGTGGTGATCGACGAGGCCTACCGCGAGTTCAACCGCGATCCCGAGGTCGCCGACGGTATCGACCTGTACCGGGACCGGCCGAACGTCTGCGTCCTGCGCACCTTCTCCAAGGCGTACGGGCTCGCCGGCCTGCGCGTAGGGTTCGCGGTCGCGCACCCTCCGGTTGCTGCGGCGCTGCGTTCGTGCGCCGTGCCGTTCGGCGTGAACCTGGTTGCCCAGGCCGCCGCCGTCGCGTCACTGCGGTCGCAGGCGGCGCTCGGGGAGCGGGTCGAGGCCTTGGTCGCCGAGCGCGCCCGGGTGCTCGCCGCGCTACGTTCCCATGGCGTCGAGGTCGAGCACACCGAGGCGAACTTCTACTGGT
Organism: Actinocrinis sp.; assembly: GCF_035946395.1. Classification (NCBI taxonomy): domain Bacteria; kingdom Bacillati; phylum Actinomycetota; class Actinomycetes; order Catenulisporales; family Actinospicaceae; genus Actinocrinis; species Actinocrinis sp. The sequence goes on along the minus strand of NZ_DASYZI010000258.1, from coordinate 4,016 downwards.
TGCGGCTCGGCGAGCGCACCGTCAAGTTCGCCGCGGCCTGTGAGGAGTCCGGAGTCACCGTGCGGCCGTTCGCCGGGGAAGGCGCGCGTGTCACCATCGGCGAGCCTGAGGCGAACGACCTGGCTGTGGCGGTCGCCGCGCGCTTCGCGTAACACATCATGCGCGCGTACTCAGGCCGTTACTTAAGGCAATCGGACGATACGTAAACAGGTAAGGCACCGGACAAGTTTTAAGACGCCTATTCATTCGGTAGGCACTGTTCGATGGAAGCAACCGATCGGTAACCTGGCCCACATCGCCGCGCCCGCCGACCACCACCCGAGGCGGCGGCGCTGCGACCCGGCAACGATCCAACCCGTCCCGGCGATCCCGGGAACGGAGCGACCGGTGACGTCGAAGGCCGCGGACGGCAGTCCGGGCAGACGGCGCCGCAGCCGGTCGCCATGAGGACGCCACCGCGGAAGACCTCCGTGGTCCTCGCCGACGATGAGGAGTGAAGAACGTGACGACACGGACCCCGGCGCGTCCCCGCCGGTCCGCGCAGGCGCAGCCGCCGGCGCTCGAACAGGGCGCGCTCGCGCCCGAAACCTCGGCCGAGCTCCAGCTCATTCAGCTGCTCACCCCCGAAGGTGAGCGCATCCCCCATCCGGACTATCCGCTCGAAGTGACGCCCGACGAGGCCCGGTCCCTGTACCGCGACCTGGTCCTGGTGCGCCGGGTGGATGCCGAGGGCACCGCGCTGCAACGTCAGGGCGAGCTGGGCCTGTGGGCCTCGCTGCTCGGCCAGGAGGCCGCGCAGGTCGGCTCCGGCCGGGCGATGCGGCCGGGCGACTTCGCTTTCCCGACGTACCGCGAGCACGGCGTCGCGTGGGTCAGGGGCGTGCCGCCGATCAACCTGCTCGGCATGTTCCGCGGCGTCAACAACGGCGGCTGGGATCCGCACGAGAAGAACTTCATGCTCTACACCATCGTGATCGGCTCACAGACGCTGCACGCGGTGGGCTACGCGATGGGCATCCAGCGGGACGGCTCGGACGAGGCGGTGATCGCCTACTTCGGCGACGGGGCCTCCTCGCAGGGCGACGTCAACGAGGCCTTCGTCTTCGCCGCGTCCTACAACGCCCCGGTCGTCTTCTTCTGCCAGAACAACCAGTGGGCCATCTCAGAGCCCACCGAGCGGCAGAGCCGGGTTCCGCTCTACCGCCGCGCCTCCGGCTTCGGCTTCCCCGGCGTGCGCGTCGACGGCAACGACGTCTTCGCCTGTCTGGCAGTCACCCGGGCCGCGCTGGACCGCGCTCGCAGTGGCGAAGGCCCCATGCTGATCGAGGCGTACACGTACCGCATGGGTGCGCACACGACGTCCGACGACCCGACACGTTACCGCGGCAACGACGAGGTCGAACTCTGGCGCGCCCGCGACCCGATCGCCCGGCTGCGCGCCCACCTGGTCCGCGAGGGACTGGCCGACGACGAGTTCTTCGCCGGGATCGACGCCGAGGCGGACGCTCTGGCCGCGCAGATCCGGGCCGGCTGCCTGGCGCTGCCCGATCCGCAGCCGCTGAGCATGTTCGACCACGCCTACGCCGAGCCGCACCAGCAGATCGACGCGGAACGCGCGTGGCTCGCCTCGTACCTCGACAGCTTCGGCGACGAGGAGGCGGCCCGATGACCTCCCCGGCGACGGGCACCGCGAACGCTGCGCCCCAATCGAACGCTGCTCCCCAGTCGAACGCTGCGCCCCTGTCGAACACCGTCACCCTCGCCAAGGCCCTGAACAAGGGACTGCGCCGGGCCATGGAGCGTGACTCCAAGGTGGTGCTGATGGGCGAGGACATCGGAAAGCTCGGCGGGGTATTCCGGGTCACCGACGGCCTCCAGAAGGACTTCGGCGAGGCCCGGGTCATCGACAGCCCGCTGGCCGAGTCCGGCATCCTCGGCACGGCGCTCGGCTTGGCCCTGCGCGGTTACCGGCCGGTGTGCGAGATCCAGTTCGACGGGTTCATGTCCCCGGCCTTCGACCAGATCACCACGCAGGTCGCCAAGCTGCGCGCCCGCTCGCTCGGCAAGGTGCGGATGCCGATGGTCATCCGGGTGCCCTTCGGCGGCGGCATCGGCGCGGTCGAGCACCACTCGGAGTCGCCCGAGGCGGTGTACGCGCACATCGCCGGCCTGCGCATCGTCGCCTGCTCGAACCCGGTGGACGGCTACTGGATGATCCAGCAGGCCATCGAGTCCGATGATCCGGTCCTCTTCTTCGAGCCCAAGCGCCGCTACTGGGACAAGGCCGAACTCGACGAGTCGGCCGGTCCCGCGTACCGGCTCGACCAGGCCGTCGTCGTGCGCTCCGGAACGGACCTGACCCTGGCCGCGCACGGCCCGATGGTGCGCACCTGCCTCGACGCCGCGCTCGCCGCCGAGGACGAGGGCCGCTCGATCGAGGTGATCGACCTGCGCACCATCTCGCCGCTCGACGTCAACGCGGTCGCCGCGTCGGTGGAGCGCACTGGCCGGCTCGTCGTGGTGCACGAGGCGCCGGTCTTCTTCGGGCTCGGCGCGGAACTGGCCGCTCAGATCACCGAGCGCTGCTTCTACCGGCTCGAAGCCCCGGTCGGCCGGGTCGGCGGCTTTCACACGCCGTACCCGCCGTCGCGGATCGAAGAGACGTACCTGCCCGACTTGGACCGCGTGCTCGACGCCGTCGACCGCGCCTTCGCCTACTGATACCGGAGGGAGAGCAGCATGGCTATCAAGCAGTTCCGGCTCCCCGACGTGGGTGAGGGCCTGACCGAGGCGGAGATCCTCCAGTGGATCGTCGCGGTGGGCGACGAGGTGAAGGTCAATCAGACCCTGGTCGAGATCGAGACGGCCAAGGCCGCCGTCGAGCTGCCCTCGCCGTTCGCCGGCGTGGTGCGCGGCCTGCTGGTCGAGGCAGGCAGCACGGTGGACGTCGGCACGCCGATCATCGCGATCGAGACCGCCGACGCGCCGGCTGTGCAGGGCGACGAAATGGCGACACAGATCGCCCAGACCGCACAGCCCGCGAGCACTGTGCAGTCCGGGCAAACCGCCAAACGTGAACCGGTGCTCGTCGGCTACGGCGTCGCGCACAGTTCCACCAAGCGCCGGGTGCGCAGGGGCATGCCGTCGCGCAGCGTGCCGACTCCCGCACCGGCAGCACCTGTGCGAGTGTCCGCACCCGCCCCAGCCCCGATCGCCGTCGAGCGGCCGCAACCGGTGTCGGCGCCAGCGCCCGAGCCGGTGACCGACCGGCCGACCCACGTCCTTGCCAAGCCCCTGGTCCGCAAGCTGGCCAAGGACCTCGGCGTGGACCTCACGACGATCGCGCCCGAGCGTGAAGACGGCGTGATCACCCGTGAGGAGGTCGAGCGTGCCGCCGCACGCGTTACGACTCCCAAGCTCGGCACGGGCATGCTCGTCACACCTGTGGGCGAGACGCGGCGCGTACCGGTCAAGGGTGTGCGTAAGGCCACTGCGGCGGCGATGGTCGCCTCCGCATTCACTGCTCCGCACGTCACCGAGTTCCTGACGCTTGACGTTACGCGCACCGTGAAGCTCGTCGCGCGGCTGAAGGAACTGCCCGAGTACGAGGGTGTCAAGGTCTCGCCGCTGCTACTGGTCGCGAAGGCACTGCTGGTCGGCGTGGCCAAGCATCCGGAGGTCAACGCCTCCTGGGACGAGGCCGCGCAGGAGATCGTCATCCACGGCTCGGTGAACCTCGGCATCGCCGCCGCGACGCCGCGCGGGCTGGTCGTGCCGAACATCAAGGCGGCCGAGCGGCTCCCGCTGCGCGATCTGGCGGTGGCACTCGGGCAGCTGACCGCGACCGCGCGCGAGGGGAAGACCGCGCTCGAAGACCTCACCGGCGGAACCATCACCATCACCAACGTCGGCGTCTTCGGCGTCGACACCGGCACGCCGATCCTCAACCCGGGCGAGGCGGCGATCCTCGCGTTCGGTGCGATCAGGCAGCAGCCATGGGTCGTGACCGGCAAGCA
>NZ_DASYZI010000257.1:0-6589 GCF_035946395.1 Actinocrinis sp. | reverse complement strand
TTGCTTGCCAAGGCGGGGTGGCTGTCGTATGTTCCTCGTCGCGATGCGTTTCGCACACGGCCGTTATGAGGGTGGCGGCCATATATGCCCCCTTATTCATGTGTAGGCCGTGGAGGATCTGTGTGACCTCTCTGTTCTCTGACCTGCTTTTCGCTTTCCCGTCGCGGTAGGGCCGCGGCGCGCGGGTACCGCGGGACGGGCCTGCGTAGGCGAACGGTCATCGCACCTCAATCAGCACTGCCAATCAGCACTGCCAGTTAGCGCTGCCGGTCAGTGTTACCAATCAGCGTTGCCAATCAGTGCTGCTGGTCAGTGCTGCTGGTCAGTGCGATCAATTTCAGGCTCGCCACGGCATGGCATCGTCCGGGGTTCTGCTCCCCGGGGGGTGACCCACGCACGTCTTCATTCGCCCCCGCCAGGAGGTTGACTCATCATGAGGTTCCCGCCAGGGACCAGATCCGCACGCGCACGTGCTTTTACCGCGATCGCTGCTTGCAGTGCCGCCGCGCTGGTTGGCGCGCTCGTGGTCGTCGCACTGCCGAGTGCCGCCAGTGCTGCGGCTGGAGCCGGCACGTACACCATCGTCAACAACGCCAGTGGTCTGTGCCTGGACCTGCCCGGCTCCAGTACCGCCACTGGCGTGCAACTGGACTTGCAAGCCTGCACCGGGGCAGCCAACCAGGCCTGGACCCTGACTGCTTCCGGTAGTGGGTTCGCCATCACCACCCCGGTCAGTGGCCTGTGCCTGGGCATCATCGGCAACAGCACTTCCGCTGGCAAAGCTGTTCAAACCCAGGCCTGCAACACCACCACCATCCAGCAATGGACCCCCACCCCCATCACCACCGGCAGCACGATCTACCACGTGATCAACACCGGCGCTGCCAAATGCCTCAACGCCAGCAGCAGCGGCACCACGCCCGGCACCCTGGTCGTGCAAAACAGCTGCGACACCAGCGCCACCAAATCCTGGGACCTCAACCCCACCACCACACCCACCAACACCCCCAGCACCACCCCCACCAGCACACCCAGCCCCAGCCCCAGCCCCAGTTCCAGTCCCACCGCATCCGCAACACCCACCCCAACCCACACAACCACCCCAACACCCACCCCCACCACCACAACACCACCACCACCGGCTGGCGTAGCCACCGGTGACAGCCGGACGGTCACCCAGCCGTCGATACCGGCGGTGTGCCAGACCCTCACCGCGAACCTGGCCACCAGCAACGAGCAGTTCTCCAGCACCGCCGAGGCCAGCCCACCGGACACTTCCCGCATCCAGGCGGCGCTGACCGCGTGCAAGGGAACGAACCAGGCTGTCGAGCTCACGTCGAGCGGCAGCAACAACGCGTTCCTGTCCGCGCCGCTGACCGTGCCCGGCGGCGTGTACCTGGTGATCAACTCAGGCACCACGCTCTACGCCACGCGCGTCGCCTCGCAGTACCAGTCCAGTTCCTCGGACGTCTGCGGCACGATCGGGAGCAGCGACAACGGCTGCACCCCGTTCATCACCATCAACGGCGCCAACTCCGGCATCGAGGGCATCCGCGACTCCAGCGGCTCGCAGGGCACGATCAACGGCCGCGGCGACCAGACCATGCTCAACACCAGCACCACGTGGTGGCAGCTGGCGACCACGGCCGGCAACCAGAGCGCGAAGCAGAACAACCCGCGGCTGGTCTACTTCACCGGCGCGAACAACGCCGTGCTCTACGACATCAACCTGATGAACGGCGCGTTCTTCCACGTCACCTACAAGAGCGGCAACGGCTTCACCGCCTGGGGCGTGCGCATCAAGACCCCGGCGACCGCCCGCAACACCGACGGCATCGACCCGGACGCCGCGACCAACGTCACGATTGAGAACTCATACATCCAGGACGGCGACGACGGCATTGCCATCAAGGGCGGCAGCGGCGCGTCCAGCAACATCACCGTCGTCAACAACCACTTCTACGGCACGCACGGCATCTCCGTCGGCAGCGAGACCAACGCCGGAGTCAGCAACGTGCTGGTGGAGAACAACACCGTCCAGGGCACCGACAGCGCCGGCAACGTCAGCAGCCTGAACAACGGCATCCGGATCAAGAGCTACCCGGGCAAGGGCGGCCTGGTCTCCACGGTCACCTACATCAACACCTGCGTGACCGGTGTCGAGAACATCATGGAGTTCAACCCGCGCTACTCCTCCTCCAGCAGCACCAGCAACATCCCCGAGTTCAACAACATCCTGGTCGACGGCTTCACGGCGCAGAACTCGACCTCCAACGCCATCTCCACCATCGAGGGCTACGACTCGTCGCACATCACGGGTCTGACGCTCCAGTACGTCAACGTGGACAACACGTCCTACACCGCCGAGTACTCCAACATCGGCATCTACAACTCCAACCTCAGCCCGTCCTCGGGCACCGGCGTGACGCTCTCGACGCTCTCCACCCCGGTGATCAGCGGCAGCGTTCCGTCCTGCTCGTTCCCGAGCTTCCCGAGCCTGTAGCCGACTAGTACCAGCACTACGACCAGCACGACACCGTGGGCCGGCGGGAGATCGCTTCTCGCCGGCCCACACCCATGGCCGAGGCCGTTGCCCGAGACCGGGTAATGAGCCGCTACGACACGCCGCTCCACAATTGACATCGAACATAAGAGCGAGCAAGACTTGGGCCCATGCTTTTCGCCCAAACGTTCGAAGAATGCCTCGGCTTCGTCGAGGCGGGCTCGGATGCGAGCCGGTATGCGAACGGACGTGCACGCAGGAGCACGAAGACAGGCACGAACACGGGTGCGGACACGAGTGCGGACAACGGCGCCAGTCCCAAAGGCGCCAACTCGTGGACTGTCACCAGCATTGAGCCCGGTGCCGGCCCCGGTGCCGATCCCGGCACTGGCCTGCACACCCGCTCCGGTGCCGGTGCCGAGACGGATACTGGCACCGTTCCCGTTCCCGTTCCTGAGCCCTTGGCCGGATTGCTGCCCGGTGGCTTGCGACGGGGCGAGGTCGCCGCGCTGGCGACCCGGAATCGCGATCAGCATGCTGACTACCTCGCCCTCGCGCTGCTGGCCGAGGCGCTGAACGTGGGTCTGTGGTGCGCCGTGGTCGGCGTGCCGGAGCTGGGGTTTGCAGCGCTGGCCGGGATGCTCGGCCCTGCCGGATCTGCTGTGTCTGCCGAGCGCTCTGGCCCCGTCGGCGCTCGTGCCCCACTGCGTCAGGCCGCGCTCGACCATCTCGTGGTAGTCCCCGAACCCGGCGAGCGTTGGGCCGAAGTGCTGGCCGTTCTCGCCGATGGGGTGGACCTGCTCCTGGTCCGGCCCGCGACGCCGGTCAGCACGCTGATCGCCGACCGGGTCGATGCCCGGCTGCGACCGAACCGCTCCCCCGACGCGACGGCAGTCGACGAGATGACGCACGGAGCGGCGCTGCTCGTTCTCGGCGGCTGGCCGAGTGCCCGGCTGTCGTTGCGCATCACACGTGCGGACTGGACCGGCCTCGACGGGATCGGGCCGACCGCCGGAACCGGCCGGCTGACCGGATGCCGGGCCACCGTCGTCGCTCAGGGCCGGTCCACCGCGGGCCGCCCCCGCGCCGCCCGCCTGTGGCTTCCGGACGCGAACGGATCGGTGCGCGCGCTGTCCGACGTTCCCCGGACCACCGTTCCTCGGAGCACCGCCACCCGACCGCCGTCCACCACCGGCTGACCTCATCCGGACCATGGAAACCAGACCCCTGCGAACACTCGCGCTGTGCTGCCCGGACTGGCCGGTCGTGGCGGCGGGAGCCGCTGCGCAGGCCCCCGTCGCCATCCTGGAGGGCGAGGGCGCGCGACGGATCGTCACCACATGCTCCTACGCCGCGCGAGAGAGCGGAGTCCGCCCCGGACAGCGCATCCGTGAGGCTCGGCGGCGCTGCCCGCAATTGGTGGTGTACCGAAGAGACGAGGCCCGGGACGCCCGCGAGTTCGAGACGGTCGTGGCCGCCGCCGAAGACCTCGCCGCCTCGGTGGAAGTGGTGCGGCCCGGCCTGATCACCCTGGACGTTCGCGGCCCGGCCCGATACCACGGCGGTGAGGTGCGCCTGGCCGCGCTGATCCGCGATGTGGTCGCCACACTGGCCACCGCCTCTGGCGATCCGATCGGTTGCGGCGTGGGCATCGCCGACGGTCCGTTCGCCGCGGCCTTGGCCGCCCGCACGTCCGGGATCGCCCGCGACGCGGTGATCGTCGAGTCCGGCGCCACCGCGGACTTTCTCGCGCCCTACCCGGTGACCGTGCTCGACCGGCCCGACCTCGCCAAGTCGCTGACGCGGCTCGGCGTGCGCACCCTGGGATCGTTCGCCGCGCTGCCCGGCGCGAACGTGGCCGGACGCCTCGGCGTCGAAGGGATGATGGCGCACCGCCTGGCCCGGGGCCTGGATCCAAGGCCGTCCGCCGCACGCCGCTCGGCCGACCGCATGTCCGTCGTACACGAGTTCGATCCACCGGCTGACCAGGACGAACTCGTGGCATTCGTCGGCGCGGCGCTGGCGAACCGGCTGCACTTGGCGCTCGCCGTGGCCGCAGTCGCCTGCGCTCGCCTCGGCATTGACATCGTCACCGCCAGCGGCCGGGGCTGCTATCGGCTGTGGCGACACGGCGGCATGCTCGGCGGCAGGCTGTCCGCGCCCGCCGTCGCCGAGCGGATCCGCTGGCAACTGGACGGCTGGCGTGCCCGCGAACCGTATCCGACCGCCGACCCGGTGGTGACGCTGCGCCTGATTCCCGACCGGTTGTTGGTGGACCGAGGCGGTTGGCAGGCGTCTCGGGACTTTTGGGACCCGCAGGACTCATGGGACTCGCAGAGTCAGGATGCGTGGAGCGGCGGCGCGAACGTCCCGGGCCGGGTCGAGCGGGCGATCGAGCGGGTCGAGACGATGCTCGGCCCCGGCGTGGTGCAACGCCCCCGTTTCAATCCCCGTTTCGGCGGCGGGCACGTCTCGACGTCGCAGGCGCCGCTGCCCCATCCCCCGCTGCTGCCCACGGCCCCCTGCCCAGCCGAGTTGCGCGACGCGGCCGGTGGGCCGATCGCGGTGACCGAACGCGCCCGGCTGACCGGTGAGCCGGCGCTGCTCACCGTTTTCGGCAAGGTCCTGAGCGTGACGGGGTGGGCCGGTCCGTGGGAAACCCGGCTCCAGTGCGCCACCGCCGACGGACGCGCCTGGCTGCTCACGGCGCAGGGCGAGAGCTGGCAGGTGGAAGGCGTATACGGCTGACGACTGCGGCCGGTGGCACTGACGCCGCATCAGTTGTCCACCACTTGACAGAAAGTGGACGAAACACCAGGCTTGGGGCATGTCTCTCGATCAAACGTTCGAACGCCGTCGCCGCCTCGACGCGGTCGCGGACACGAACGGGTGGGACAGGCATTCGGCTGGTTCGGTCGCATCGACCACGGCATCGACCACGGCGGTTCCGGTGCTGGACGCGCTGTCCGGGCTGCTGCCGGACGGCCTGCGGCGAGGGGAGGCGGTGTCGTTGGCCGGACGGGGGCAGGACCGGTCGCCGGGCTATCTCGCGCTCGCCCTGCTGGCCGGGGCGCTGCGCGCGGGACTGTGGTGCGCGGCGGTCGGAGTGACCGGGCTCGGCGGCCTGGCGCTGGCCGACCTGCTGGGCCGGGGGACCGAACGGCGCGCCGGGCTGGCGCGGCTGCTGGTGGCACCGGAGCCGGGCGAGCGGTGGGCGCAGGTGACCGCAGTGCTGGCCGACGGGGTGGACCTGCTGTTGGTACGCCCGCCGGGGCAGGTGCCGGCACAGTTGGCCCGGCGGATCGACGCACGGCTTCGGCAGGGCCGAACGAGTGGCGGAACCCGGCACAGCGCGGCGCTCCTGGTGCTCGGCGCGTGGCCCGGCGCGCAACTGGAACTACGTACCGCACGCACGGTGTGGGCCGGGCTGAGCGAGGCCGGACCGGCTGCCGGGACCGGGCACCTGACCGGCGGGCAGGCGACGGTGGTGGCTGCGGGCCGGGCCACCGCGGGTCGGACGCGCACGGCGCGATTGTGGCTGCCGACCGCGACCGGCACGGCCGAGCCGCTCCTGTCGACCGATGATGCCCCCTCTTCGAACTTGACCGTGTCCGGCGGCGCAGGGTCGGCCAACGCGCAGCAGCGGGTGACCCTACAGCCGCACACAAGGCCACGGTCACGTTCGAAGAGCCCTGATATCCCGCCGAGCATGACGGACACGACAGACACGACGGACGACGCCGCGTCTCCCGCATCTCCCGCGCCTGCCGCGTCTCCCGGTCGGCAGCTGTCGATCGTCGCGTAAGCAGCGGGACAGATCATGCCGTCCCGCGAAAACACTGGCCGTAACACCGGCCGCGCCGACCGCTCCCCGCGCACCCTGGTGCTCTGGTGTCCGGACTGGCCGGTGATCGCCGCGGGCGCCGACCTGGACAGCCCGGCCGCGATCCTCGACGGGGTGGGCGCGCGCCGGACCGTCGTCGCGTGCTCTCCCGCCGCACGACAGGCGGGGGTGCGGCGCGGGCAGCGGGTGCGCGATGCGCAGCGGCTGTGCCCGAGCCTCACGGTGCACCCCCGCGACGAGCA